>QHXL01000319.1 GCA_003222935.1 Acidobacteriota bacterium | reverse complement strand
GACAGCGTAACCGTTGGCAGCGCGAAGATATTGAATGTCTGTAAAAGGGCAGTCGACATCTTTCAGTTTGCCGGAAGTGAGATCGATAATTCCAAGTCGCGAAATCCCATGTTCGATATGACTGCAAACAATCAGATTCTCAGAGGCAAACGCATAAGACGACATGCCGAAAACCCACTGAGGCATTCCCAGTTCTCCCTTAAAGGGAGAAACACTTTCAATTTCGCCGTTCGCTGGTATTCGTTGGAGATTCCACCAACCATTCCTATCCGATGAAAAGTAAAGGACTCCGTCGGGTGACCATTCGGGTTGGAAGATCGATTCATGTGCGCCACCGGCCACCCATCGAGTCGATCCAAGAGTTCCATCTTCCGCAACTTCACCCACCCACAATTCACAACCGTCCCATGGCATATTTGGATGGTTCCAGGTGAGCCAGGCCAAGTGGGTGCCGTCAGGACTCAGTTTAGGTGAGGAATAAAAATCATTGCCCTCGACGAGAACCTGTCCAATTCCCTCGGGGGAGGTGAGATCCAAACTGTCACTGACACAAATCAATCGATTCCGGCTGGAGTCAATTCGAGCATCGGCATAACGCACGTCACCTTCACTTGTTACAGCCTGAGGTTCGCCTCCTTCTTCGACTCGGTAGAGACGTTGATCGGTAAAGTTTGAGAAATAAGTCACACTATTTTGCGTAGTGTAGTCACCACCACCATATTCGTGCGCACGAGTTCGGGCGTTGAATGGTTGCGGGTTAAGATCGCGACAAACCCCGGAGGCATCACGTTTGACGATCACATTTCGACCGCCTTCGACAGGTCGCATCTCAATCCAATAAATATCGTCCCCGTCGAACCAAGGTTGGCTGAGTCCAACAGAACCGCTAACAATGAGGTCTGAGGTAATCGGAGATTTCCAGGAGCCGTATCGCTCAACTAATCGCGTCTTAACCAATGAGTATTCCCTCTATTCGCTTTCTTCAAGTGCGCAGTCTAAACATTTCTGGTGGGAGAGTAACGGTTTGAAAAACTTTTGTCACAACCTCGAAAAGGCTTTACAAGACTTATGCAACCTACGGTCGCACGCACCCAAGCTAGTATCTGCCCGTCGTTAATTCTCCATGGGAGAACTGAGATAAAGGCAAGGGCGCTGGTCTTGGGGGAGGTCAGCGCCCTCTCTTTTTGCCTACGAAACAGTTACCAGCGAAACTCACCTTCTCACTCCATTCCACCTAACTTTCCTAAGAACCACGGTACTTTCTATTGACTGGCAGTTAAAACAAGATAACAATTCGCCAGCCAATCAGAGAGGAACCCCTACATGTCGTTTCTGAATAGAACTGGAATCACGATCCTTCTGCTCATTAGTCTGCCGTTTGTAACTGTCACTCAACAACCCCGGAAACAGGATACCTTCAGACCAGTCGTACGCGGAAAACGCGGCGTGGTTGCAGGAGGGCAGCCTTTATCAGTTGAGGCGGGCCTGAGAACACTTCAAAGCGGCGGTAATGCTGTCGACGCAGGCGTTGCCACGATCCTCGCGGCCTCCGTCATTGATTTTTCTCACTTTTCATTTGGCGGCGAGGTTCCCATTCTCATCAAGTTGAAGAATGCCGAGGTGGTGGTTATCGAAGGGATGGGGCAAGCTCCTCAAAAAGCTACGCGTGAGTTTTTCGCCGAACGTTACCGAACGATGCAGAGTCAGAGCGCGACACGATCACATGGTGGGCCAATACCCGCCAACGGTCCGTTGTCGGCGACAGTCCCGGCGGTTCTCGACGCCTGTATCACCGCCCTGGATCAGTATGGAACGAAGACGCTTGCAGAAGTAATGCAGCCCGCCATCGAACTTGCGGACGGGTTTCCGATTGACGAACTCCGTGTCGAATACATCAGGACACGCTCTCCTATCTTCTCGCAATGGCCTGACGCAAAACGTATTTTTCTTCCAGGTGGTGAAGTGCCGAAAGCTGGCGACATGTTCGTTCAGACTGACCTGGCGCGAACACTTCGAGAGATCGTCAAAGCAGAAAGACTCGCCTCAAAGGGGACTCGAAACAATCGACACGCCGGGTTGATCGCCGCGCGTGATTACTTCTATCGCGGACCAATCGCGAAAAGAATTGGCGCGTACATGCAGGCAAACGGGGGTCTAATTGCCGCCGACGACTTCGCTCGTTTCCAGGCAAAGACTGGCCAACCGGTACGAGCCGATTATCACGGTTACCAGATCTACAAACCTGGTTTTTGGACTCAGGGTCCGGTTCTCGTCGAAACACTGAACATGATCGAAGGGTTTGATCTCCTGAAGATGGGACATAACTCATCCGAATATATTCACACCCTGACCGAAGCGTTGAAACTCGCGATGGCTGATCGGGATCGGTATTACGGCGATCCTGATTTTGCAAAAATTCCCACGACAGAATTGTTGTCAAAGAGTTACGCCGCACTCCGGCGACCATTGATTGATCCTAATCATGCTTCGCTCGCGCAACAGCCAGGCGACCCGGCAAACATGAAAGCCATCCTGGCCAGTGCCGTTCAAACTGAAGCTCGTATTTCGACAGTCCCATCAATTGAACGGGCCAACGACACGACTTGCGTGAACGTCATCGACAAGGAAGGAAACCTGTTCAGTGCAACGCCAAGTGGCGCGTGGCTGCCGGCTGTTGTGGCTGGTGATACAGGAGTTTTAATGGGCCAGCGACTACAGTCGGCGCTCATCGATCCAAACAGTCCCAACGTGGTTGCACCAGGAAAGCGACCGCGCATTACTTTGTCGCCGACACTCGTATTGAAAAACAACGTGCCGTACATGGTCCTAAGCACGCCAGGCGGTGATAATCAGGACCAGGCACTCCTGCAAGTTCTGCTCAACATTATTGAGTTTGGGATGAATCCTCAGGAAGCTGTGGAAGCACCTCGTTTCGATACGCAACACTACGTCAGTTCCTTCGACGATCATGAGTTCCTACCGGGAACACTCAATCTGGAAGCTCGAATAAATCTGAAAACAAATCAAGAATTGAGTTTCCGCGGACACAAGATAAGACCGCAGTCAGAGTGGGGCACACTGTCCGCGCCCACTGTAATCGTCTATGACTCACGCACCGGTATCTCGTCGGCTGGCGCTGATCCGCGGCGCAGTCGTTACGCAGTTGCCTGGTAAAAGTCTCGACAAAACGAATACCAATCGACACTCAACCCGTAGAGAACAGGAGCTGCGATGAGAACCCCGTCACTAAAGAACAGTGTGCTTTTTGCTTTCAGCTGCGTTGTTATCCTGGCGAGTCAGACAGCTGCGAGTAGCCCACCACCACCGCCTAATCCCATCCTGGTGTTTGTGGGGGCAGAGTACGGCGAGGTCGGCGGCAAGCAACAGACGCGGCCGAATTGTTTGCTGCGGCACCCGCCTTACCACCATGCGGCTCAAACACAAACTCCTCACGCACGTGGGTGGACATCTTTACGGATAACGGAAAGAGGCTGAATGGATTCTGTGCGTTAGGAAACACCAAGAGCCTGAATAGACTCTGGTTCGCGCTGGACAGTACGGAAGTTCCACCCAGCTGGATTTACATAGAAATGACCGATCGCCAGACAAATACGAAGTACAAATCAAATCTGGCTGAAACAACCCTGTAGTTACTATGCTCGCGCAGTATGGAAACTATGAATCTCATTCGATAAGGAAAACAAGATGTCACTTGAAGAAGGTAAACGTTTCGTTGATTTCTCGCTTAAAAACCAGGATGGCGAAACTGTTTCGCTTGATGACTTTAAAGGTAAATGGCTGGTCGTCTACGTCTATCCAAAGGACGACACGCCAGGTTGTACGATCCAGGGCAAGTCGTTCACAGCTACCAGGCAGGACTTTGACGACGCAAACATCTCAGTCGTGGGCGTCAGCGAAGATGATGTCGCCTCGCACAAGAGTTTTTGCAACAAGTTTGGCTTCACTATTGATCTACTGGCAGATCCTGATCATGAACTGCTGAATGCTGCCGGTGTCGGACAAAGCGAGTACAAAGGGACGATGTACTGGAATCGCACCAGCTTTGTGATCGATCCTGACGGCAGTCTAAGGAAGATTTACGAGAAGGTTAATCCGGAAGGTCATGAGCAAGTGCTGCTCAACGACATTAAGGCAATGCAGGCCTAATCAACTCATAGTTAGGAAGGTGGTTTAAGAATCATTTTCCAGATCTCATTTGACATTTTTCAGTGGTCAGCTGGACCAATACCCTTTCGGATGTCCACTGAAAAATGTCAAATGAGATCTGGAAAATGACTTGCACTGCTTACTGAGAATCAACTCAAACTAAGCTGTGATACGAGCGGGCAGTGATCGGATGCAGCGCGAACACTCTCATTGGGCTCGACGATAACCTCACACTCCGTTAATCGATCTGAAAAAGCTTTAGGGACGAAGACGTAGTCAAGTCGGACATGGGGATCCCAGGTCGGAAACGTGTATCCCTTAACGTCGGGATGCATATTGCGGTACACATCGACATATCCCGCATCCAGCATTAACTGAATAGTCTCTCGCTGAAGTTTCCGACCGCTAATCCAAATCAACGCGCGAATCCAGGCCGGTAGACGATGGAGTTCGAGCACTTCTCCGGGCGCCAGTGTATTGAAGTCGCCGACCAGAACATGAAAACCTTCCTGGTGACGTTTAATTCCCTCCAGCAGCGAACGAATCTCACGCGTACGTCGACGTTCGTCCCACTTGGAAAATCGCGCACTCAGGTGAAGTCCGAAAATCCTGGACTCACTTTCAGCGGGAACGATCTCCAGAAACGAATGTCGGGCGCCTGCGGGATAATGCCACTCGTAATAAGAAACTTCCTGACGACTAATAAACCCTATCGAATGATCTTTGCGCGCGGCCCAGTAGGGCATGTCAGTTAGCTTTGAGAGCCTTTCAATAACATCCGGATGAATCGCTTCCTGAAACACTACGAGATCCGGTGAGGCAATCTTGATAACTTCCGAAAGCGCCTTTTCGCGACCTAAACCCCCGAAGCGAATGTTGTAGCTCAATAACTTGAGATTCACGCTTCCTCGCTAGCCGGAACGACAACAAAGTGCGGCTCACCTAACAAAACATCTCGCGCGAAAAGAACAAAACTTTTCGTCGCCTGAAAATTTACCGGTCGTCCGACCAGTTGCTGCAATGATTCTCTTAACGGATTCAGGCTCGCTGCGACCTGGGGATCGGAATCACACAAAGGCTTTGTATGCAGACCGGGAATGTAATAGGCATCGCTGTTCCAAGCCGACATTACTTTGCTTCCAACCAACGTGACATCCAGATCACTCGTTTCTTTCCCCTGTGAATCGAAGGGGGTACCATCCTCGTGTCGTTTGTTTGTTATTACACTTCCCCGCAAAACGATTCCGGTGCCTTCAGGCAATCCCTGTTGTAACTTTCGATAGAAAGCAATAAAAAGGCGCTCGTCACCTCCAAAACCAAGTGTGATGATTCGCGAGCGAATCTCGGCCTCACTCATCTCGTGAGTATCTTTTGGCATAGTTATCCTTAACCGGGTTAATTAGCAGTTGAAACTTGGGGGTTACTGGGAGATTTGCCGTACGACTTCGAAGAATTCGCGCGTGCCCTCACGAATGTTCTTCACGCTAATACGTTCGTTATTTCCGTGGACACCCTGGTTCTCCTCGATAGTAGTGTAGAACGGCGCCCAACCGTAAGCGACGACGCCGAGCTGTCGATAAAGCTGGGCCTCAGTGTAACCGCTCAACATCTTGGTGGTGACGATCGCTTCGGGGTGATTTACTTTTGTCACCTGGGAGATGATTGTAAAGAGCTCAGTGTCGAGCGGAGAACTATTGGGTGGCTTGAAGGTGTTGACATTCTCAACCTTGATCGTTGGATCAGCGATCACAGTTTTGAGTGTCGCTAAAAACTCCTCCGGCTTTTCTCCGGGCAAGAGTCGAACATCAAGATTGCAAGTGGCAACAGTTGGGATCACATTTGTCTGTTTACTACCGCTGAGCATCGTTAATGAGATCGTATTGCGGACGAGAAAGTTGTACTCGCGTTGACCCGAGAGTTCTCTAACAAACGCGGCGTCGTTCAACGACTCTCGAATATTGGCAAACTTCGGTCGCATCGACTCAGACTGCAAAGGCGCCACGTCTTTGAAAAACTTTTCCACGGCCGGGAGTAATTTAATCGGAGTATCCCAGTTGATGATTCGGTTCATCGCGCGAACGAGACGGTTCGTCGCTGAATCAGCGATTGGACGAGAGCCATGACCCGGCTGTCCCGTTGCCGTAAGTTGCAACCAAAACGGCGCCTTCT
Organism: Acidobacteriota bacterium; assembly: GCA_003222935.1. GTDB lineage: Bacteria > Acidobacteriota > Blastocatellia > Pyrinomonadales > Pyrinomonadaceae > PSRF01. Next base: position 9,752 of record QHXL01000319.1, on the reverse strand, counting down.
CGGCTACATCGACACCGACATAACGGACAGCGCTTCCCTCCAGCAGATTGTCTCCACCTTCGGTAATTAAATACTCCGCATCCTTGAAGAGCTCAGCCTTGTTTGCAATCATCCAAATTGAACCTTCGTCGTGCACCTCTTCGTCAGCTGTAGCAAGAAATATTAGATCGCGTGACAAAGGAATGTTCTGTTGCTTCACAATCAACATCGTCATCAACTGAACCAACCCCACGCTCTTCATGTCGATAGCGCCACGCCCGAAGATTGTTCCTTGTCGAATCTCACCGGAAAATGGATCCGCTTCCCACGCGCTCGCATCGGCGGTCACAACATCCGTGTGACTCAGAAGAATAATCGGCCGTTTGGAACCGTTGCCTTTTATGCGCGCGATAATGTTTGCCCGTCCGGGCGCGTATTCGAAGATTTCATTCTGAATGCCGTTCTGATCGAAAATCGCCTTGAACCACTTTGCCGCTTCAATTTCGTTGCCGGGAGGATTCGACGTGTTGATACGCAAGTACTTCTGCATCAAGTCGACCGCTGAGTCCTGGTAACGGGGCCAGTCGATCCTGGTTTGTGCGTGAGCGGTTGAGGCAAGAAGTAAGAGGACAATGACTAGTAGTTTTTTGTTAAGCATAGTAACCACAGAGACTCAGAGGCACGGAGAACACACTGAGAATTTATCTCAATTCGAGTTCCGCCATCACTGGTAGATGGTCCGAGGCCAGCGTCGTCACTACCCAGGACTTTTTCGCCCTGGCGGTTTCAGGCCGATAGAAAATGTGATCGATACGTTTGATAGGTTTATCAGCCGGATAACTAAGACCGTCGCCTTTAGCTTTTGATGCCACCCACGAGTCGTCAAACAAGTGATCCAGTAACTGATAAGCAGCGCCTGTTGGCTCGTCATTAAGGTCCGCAACGACAATTAATGGTCCTTTTACCGGCTCCAGAAATTTCAACATCTGCTCTGTTTCAAAGACGCGTCCATCTTCAAACTGATAGTCGAGATGCGTAGTGACGAAGTTAACCAGTTTGCCGTCGATTTCGACTTCGACGCGCAACATGCCGCGCCGCTCAGCTTCGCGCTTGTTTTCAAACATTTTATGATCAACGTTCTTCAGTAAATAACTGGAGAGTATCGCCACTCCATACTGTCCTCCTTGATAGTCGAGGTTGTGCGCAAAGGCGTAGTCCATTTTGGTCATCTGCGCGAGTTCTACTATCTCGTCCTTCCCTTCAGTGCGCTTCACACCTCGATCGACTTCCTGTAGACCAACGAGGTCAGGCTTCTCTTTGTTGATGACGTCCGCGATTCGTTGCAAATCCAGTTTCTTGTCCATGCCGACCCCGACATGAATGTTGTAGGTCATGATACGTAGCGTTTTTTTGAATATTACCGAATGACTTACGTTTGTTGCCTGAGTTGCCGGCAATAGCGACGCAACCAGGCAAACACCGAGAAGAACTACGCAAAGTAAAGTCTTAAACGTGCGTCGTGGGCTCATGTGGATTGGCGTAAACTTGTGCTTGCATCATAACATGAGGGAGTTGAAGGTTTCTGCTTAGGTCTCAGTAGGGCTTTAGATCTTTGTGCTTTGTACTTTGATCTTTGCGTTATTGCTGACACTCGAACAAAAGACTAAGTACAAAGATCAAAAGCACAAAGGTCTAAGCACTCAGACCAAAGACCCAAGACCAACTTTTCTCCATGACCCTCCTCCACGTGCTCGTGATGCTTGTCGCCGCATTTGCCGCAGGCGCAATAAACTCAATAGCAGGTGGCGGGACATTACTGACATTCCCCATTTTGATATGGCTCGGACTAGACCCCAAAGTCGCTAACGGCACTAGCACAGTCGCACTCTGGCCCGGACTCTTTGGCGGTCTTTACGGCTATCGCAAAGAACTCGAAAACAGTTCCACGATCTTGCTTCGACTAGGAGCTACCAGTCTCGTCGCCGGAGGTCTCGGCGCCTGGCTACTGATTCGAACTCCATCACCAACCTTTGCTCGATTAGTTCCTTTCCTGATCCTGTTTGCGACGATTCTTTTTATGTCGCAGGGCGCAATCAGTAAACGCTTCAAGTTCGGCAAACTCGACGAACAACCTGCTCTCGGCTGGTGGATCGGAGCGATGTCGTTTCAATTCTTCTCTGCGATGTATGGTGGTTACTTTGGCGCCGGCAACGGAATCCTGATGCTCGCTGCACTCGGATTGTTAGGACTCAACGAATTGAGCCGAGCCAACGGCGTCAAGAATTTTCTCGGAATCTGCATCAACAGTATTGCCGTCCTGGCATTCTCCTTGAATGGCCTGGTCGTGTGGCGCGACGCACTCATAATGGCAGTCGGCGCTCTTGCCGGAGGTTACTTTGGCGCGAGCATGGCAGTTCGTATTGGGCAAACCTGGGTGCGAAGAGGCGTCGTCATCATCGGGTTTGTGATCTTCGTAGTCATGGTTTGGAAACTTAGAAACGGCTGATGTCAAAAGCAAAGCTCCCGCGCGAGTTCTACACTCGAAGAAACGTACTCACCGTCGCACGGGATCTTCTCGGGAAACTCCTCGTCGTCCCTGACGAGCGAGGTCAACGCATCTCGGGAAAGATCGTGGAAGTCGAGGCATATCGAGGCCCCGAAGACCGCGCCTCACACGCATACGGCGGCCGCCGAACCAAACGTACCGAGACGATGTACCAAAAAGGCGGCGTGGCCTACGTCTACTTCGTTTACGGCATGTATAACCAATTCAACGTCGTCACCAACGTCGAAGACATTCCGCACGCGATTCTTGTTCGTGGGTTGGAGCCGGTCGAAGGAATCGAAGTAATGCGTGAACGCCGCCATTCGCACACGGATCGGAATCTTTCAAATGGTCCAGGAAAGCTCTGCCTGGCGATGGGGATTGATCGTCAACTGGACATGGCGGATTTATTAGGCGACAGGGTTTGGCTGGAGGAGTTTGAAACTGTTCGCGCTGCGGGAATTTCGAAAGGTCCGAGGATCGGAATCGATTACGCCGAAGATTGGGTCGATATTCCCTGGCGCTTTTGGATCAAGGGAAACGAGTGGGTAAGCAGGTGAATTTCAGATTTCAGATTTCAGATTTTTAACGCGGTGCCAGCCACGAGCAATCTGAGATCTGAAATCTGAGATCTATTCACTCGCTACCGTAGTGGATTTCCATTCGGCGAATGCGAACAGCGGAAATTACCAGCACGACTGCTGTCACGACCAGCATACTTGGAACAGCAATCCACGCCGGCGTTGGTTCGGCGATCACGGCGAATGGTCCTTGAGAGACTGGAACCGGAACCAGCGAGTTGAGGTAGTGGACGACGCTGATCTTTTTTAGTAAAGGTGGCAAAAGGAAGTTAAGCCACTCCCAGCCGTAAAGTAGCAAAGCTGGGATAATCGGGTTACGAATGAACAGCCCGACGACGAGAAAAAACGCACCGTAGCCGATGCAGGCAAGGACAGTTATTCCAGCGTAAGTCAGCAATTGCACCATCCCCTGCCCTTCCAGAAAGAACCTGACACTCTGTGAGGTGAACCGAGGAAGGTAGAGCAACAGCATTGCAACGATAGTTAGACCTCCGAAGAGCACTATCGAAGTGATCAGACCCGACAGGTATTTGCCGACAACCAGCACCTCGCGCCTCACGGCGCTCAGAAAGTAGTAATGCAAACTACGGTCGACGAGGTCTCCCCGAAACAGGTTCATAAAGATCCACGCACACCCGAAGAAAACCAGGGTACGAAGTATTAGTCCGTTGTAGACGATCGAGTAGATGATGCTGTACTTCTGAAAGTCTCTCCATTCCTCACTGGGTGGGGTAACAACCGCCAGTATCAGGAGTGGGAAAAGAGGAAGCGCGGTGATCAAATAGATCAGAAACGACCTTTTACTAAGAAAGTTCTTGCGGAGTTCAAGTCGTAGAATTGCCCCGATCTGTCGCAGCCAGAGAGACCATGAAGATGGGAGAACCGGAATCGCTTCCACTGAACTTACTGTTGTGCTCATGTTACCCTGCTTCTCACTCAGATCCGCCTGAGCTGCCAATCAAGTATTGATATACAGCGCTCATATCGTCATCCACAGGCGCAATTGTTTCGACGTTGATTTCGCCGAGCGCCACTACTTCGTTCAATAAAAGATAGAAGCGATCTGCGTCCTTGGTCTTGATGAACAACCCTCGTTTGTCATCATGCAGTCGCGCTTCCACTACATGGTCCTGCGCAAAAACCTGGGCGGCAAGTTTCGCTGGATCACTGCAGCGGATGAGAATCTGCATAGGATGCTCTTCCATCTCATCACGCACACCGTGAATGTTTCCTTCTGCAACTACATACCCGTTATTCACCAGCACTACGCGATCCGACATCACGTCGACCTCGTGAAGAATGTGAGAAGAAATGATGAGATGCAGTCCTTCAGTGGCAAGTTTGCGAAACAGCGCCATCGTTTCAGCACGCACCATCGGGTCAAGACCATTCAACGGCTCGTCAAGAATCATTACAACTGGTTGATGAGCGATTGATTGAGCCAAGCGAATTCGCTGACGCATGCCCTTGCTGTAAGCAGCAACTTTTCTGTCAGCATCGTCAAGTAGGCTTACTCGTTCGAGTGCAGTCTCGGCCAGCATGTTGGCGGTTTTGCGATCATAACCGTGAACAGAGAGAAACGAATTGATAAACTCGCGCCCCGTAACTCCACGTGGAAACGAGTCAAACTGCGTGCAGTAACCCACCTTGCGAAACAAAGCTTCAGGGCTGTCAGTTGGTACACCCAGCAACGACACCGTCCCGCGTGTCGGACGCAGCAATCCCGTCATTAAATTCATCAACGTCGATTTACCCGCCCCGTTTGGTCCAACGAGACTGGTTATACCCGGTGCAATCGAAAGATTAACCCGATTGACGCCGAGTATCTCTCCGTAGAACTTGGAGACGTTGTCGAAGATGATCAGATCATTTTCCATAACGGAATCATTGCTCATATATCATCTGACATTTATCAGTCGCGGATTTGTTTTGACAGACACTGAAGAGTCTCCAAATGACATTTGAGAAATAACTACTTGACCACCTCGTAAGCCTTCACTTTTCTCGACAGGATTGCGAGGCAAACAATGCAGGCCAAAAACAGCACGGTCCAACACAGCAATAGCGAAGGCTCCAGCAAAACAATCTCCTGGATATTCCCTTCAAAGTCACGGTAACGACGAGTCTCAGACGCCAGGTTCAAGGTTCCGAAAAGGCCTTGAACAACATCTGCCATTACCGAGACCAAACTTATGAGACTCGCATTTCGAGTCATGAAGAGTTGGTTTATGAACTCTCCAAAGGCCCATGGTAAGAAGAAGACTCCCAGGATTGCGCCGCTCGCCACCACACGCCATTTCACCAGGGCTGAGATTGCCTGCGATAGAAGTGATAACAGAAGTATCCAGACAGCGGCGCTGACGAAAATAGCCGCACCGATTCGCAGATTGTTAGTGAACCAGGTGAACCCCTCCAGGTACGACTGAAAGAGGAACATCAACAATTGTGGTATCCAGGTGACAAACGAAAGCAGGATTAGCAACACCGACATCTTGCCGACGACGTACTCGGTGCGTGAAAAAGGGCGGCAAAGATATAACGGCAGAGCATTGTTCCGCAGGTCCATCGAAACCTGCGGCGGCCCAACCAAAATGCACAAGAAAAACGAAAAGCATAATTGGATTACGACAAACGTTTCGAAGAATGAGGCATCAATCGGCACTAGTTCTCTGATTTGCATTTGCATTGCGCCCAGTGCAGTAAAGTTGTGATGCAAATAGATAAAAATGGCTTCAGCGAGCACGGGAATAAAACAGAGCACGAAGAACGCCGTGAAAAGTTTCGACTTGAAAATGCCCCGGTACGCGTGCCTGGGAATAATCAGGAACCGACTCCATTCCGGGGTCAGTCGGCCCTTGTATCGTTTATAAGTTTGCTCATAAACCGCCATGGCCGTTCTCCATTGCCTTCAAGAAAATGTCTTCGAGTGAATCGCGCTTGTAACTCAGTTTGCGCAACTGGATCTTTTCACGGGCTGCAATTCGATAGAGGTCTCGCACTTCAACTCCGGCCTGTAACACGATCTTCACCCTGTGATCACCCGTGATTGCGTATTCACAGCCAAGTTCTTTTAGCGCCGCTACAAACCCGGCCAGATCTCCGCGGGTCTCCAGCATCAAAAACTTTCTGTTCGACTTTCGCTCTTCTTCAAGATTGCAGTTAACCGCGATCTGACCATCTTTCAAGATCAGAATCTCGTCGCAACATTCCTCAACATCGAGTAGTAAATGCGAAGACAACAGGATATGTGCCTGGCCACTGTCGCGAATCTCACGAATCAACTTGATCATTCGCAGACGTGCCGGCGGATCGAGGCCGTTGGTAGGTTCATCCAGAAAGATCAGACGCGGACCATGAACAATTGCCTGGGCAAGTTTTGCAAGCTGCTTCATTCCCAGTGAATATGTTTCGAGCTTGCGATAACGCGCTTCGCCCAGACCCACGTAGAACAGCGCTTCGTGCGCACGCTCGAGCGCTGCTTCTGACGGTAGTCCCGAAAGTTCAGCCATCAAACGCACAAAGTGGACTGCACTCATCTTTGAGATGAACGAATCGCGCTCAGGCATGTAACCGACTAAGGATTTGATCTCCTTCGCATGGTCGACGATGTCCTGGCCAAAGATGTGCGCGGTCCCGGCGGTCGGTGTGTAGAAGCCAAGCAATGTGTGAATGAGCGTTGTCTTGCCTGCTCCATTTGGACCAAGCAGACCAATTGCCTTGCCACGGAGATCGCCGCGCAGACCTTTAAGGATTGGTCTACCGCCGAAGGCGACGCTCAAACCGAACAGATCGATTACTGCCGGGTCGTTGAGTGGCTGATCTTTTATTAATTCTTGTTGAGCAGTCGCAGGAAGTGCCATGCTGTTCTTATAACGCCGTGTCCTGATAATTCCAAACGAATCCCAAACCGAAAACAGTGCCCATCAGTAGAAATGCACTAATGCTGAAGAACGCTTCTGAGGGCGCTAAAGTTCTACCAATCGCAAGAATTTCGATCAGAAACACGGGTATGTTGAGAACGACAGCAGAAGCGAGTGGGAAAAGCATCGCAGGTCTGCAACCACCCATTCGTTTGCGCAGCCAGGAGAGTGAGGGCGCGTAAGCGAGTGAAAATAAAAGTGCCGCCAGGATTAACGACGTGACAGTCACGCTGTTGAAGTTGTTGACGGAACTGAGAAAAGAAAAAGTTGTCAGCATTAACAGCAATGCCAACAACCATGAACCAAGCGAAATGGAGAGCAACTTCATAAGAACCTTAGAACTTTTGTTCTTCGATCTTTGTGCTTTGATCTTTGACCTGGGCCTTTGATCCTGGAGTCTCGATCGTCGTGCTGAACACAAAGATCAAAGATCCAAGATCAAAGACCAAAGATCACGTGCCTTACTTCCCTTTCATCCCACGCTGAATGATGCTTTGCATCTCAAGTGCATTTGGCATTCCGAGTAGCGTCGCTGGACTTAATCCAAACGGACCGCCTTCGGTGTTTGCTGCAAAAGTGATGCTGTCACCCTGAGCGTAAGCGTATGCAAGTGTTGGCGACATGTCCGCCGCCATCCAGCGACTCCGCAGTGTTCGCGATTTGTTGTGCAAACGGCTGCACCAGTGGAGCCAGGTTGTGATAGAAGACCGCCGAGAAGTTCGCATTACCATCAGCAGGTAGCCCCGCAGTGAACTTCGACGAGTGCAACAGCGACATACCGTTGGCGCGTGCGGCTAATGCTCTTTCAACCAATACCCGACTTGGCCCAACGATCATGTAACCACTCGAGTAGACGTAGTTCACTTCAACCAGTCCAAAGTCTGCCGACTTCAACGCGTAGAACGTTTGATCTCCACTTTGAGTCTTTTCCCAGGTCAGTCCGTTCTTACCAAAGATAGCCGCCTGTTTATTTACTTCGGTAACGGCACGCTCGAGCGTCTGTTGTAAATGTTGTGGATCATTCACCTCGAAGACCATCTTCCATGAAGGCGTCGGAAGAATAGGCCCGTCAATCGCGAAGGCAAACTCGCCTCCGAGTGGCGCCGCGATGTCGTTACGGACGTCCAGGCCATGAGCCGCTTGTTGCTTCTCGAGGGTCGTCTTCAACTCGGGCGATACTGTTTCGAGCACTCCCAGCAGATCATCCACCAATGCAGTTGGGTTCTTTACTACAAACCCGGCGACAACGTTGGCATCCGGCGAGATGTATTCGAGTGACCCCATTGGGCCGGGCGCTGCCAGCCACGAAGGAATTCCCCGAGTCGCATCACTGAACGAGAGAGACGCTTGCGTGTGTGTTTTTCCGCCCGCATCTTTCTGATCGAGAACGAAGTACTTCACATTCAGTATGCCCAACTTGTTCAAGGTTTCTTCCTGTTTGGCACCATTCGGATCCTTGGCTCTTTCGGTTTTGGTGTCTGCCACAATCTTTTCCAGGTTTGCAGCAACGACCAAACCCGCGCCTTCTGAGTAAACCTGTGCGATGCGATCATGAAACGGCGTCGACGTGAAACCACTCGTCGCGCCACCAGCTGCCAATTTCTGCAGACCCTGAAGCTGCGAAAGATTCGGACTCGCGGCCATAAGATTGTTCTGAATCCAGATATAAAGAACTTCCTTCTGGTCTACGGCCTCGGTTGCAGTCTGCGGATCCTCGACGAACTGAAGGTGAGACCTTCGCTCCTGATCCGACGCGTACTTCGAAACCTGTTGTTCAATGAACTCCCGTAAGCCGGCAGAATTCTTCAACTCAGCCAGTACGAGTGGGGCTTCGGGTTCCATCTTTGCACCCAGGGAAACTGAAACGGCGATCTCCTCACCAAGGTAATCGCCAAACTGGCTGATGGACTGAACCACCTGATCCATGTTTTGCGTCTGACCTGCTTGTTCCTTAGCCCACCATTCGCGCAACGCAGGATTCTGACTCATGCGTTCTTGAATCACTTTGTGCGATTCGGCGATCGTACTTGCCAGGTTTGGCAACGCAGCATAGACAACGGTGTTTTCAGGCATCAGGTCGAGGAGGTGTGTTGAGTTGCGAACACCCGGTCGGGGAATTGAACTCAATTCGACCTTGAGTGCGGCAAGTCCTTCCAGCATCTTTGCGTACTGGCCAGACTTGCGACTCCACGCCACTTCGTCTTTCACAGCGATCGGCGCAATAGACAAGTTCGTCACGGCCTGCTCACCGGCTTTCAGGACGCGATCTTTTCCGGCGTGATTGAGTTTGACTTCACCTTCAATCACCGACACACGTGACCCCTTGGTTCCGTTGTTCACTGAAAACACTGTGCCCGTAACGGAGACCAGCGAATCGCCGGTGTCGACAAACAACTGCTCGCCACGTTGTTTCGCCGCTTCTACAACGATGTTTCCGCGGTTCAGGTGGATGGTTGTTCCCTGTCCATTCCGGGACAGGTAAAACTCTGATCGATCTTTCATCTCGATCAAAGATCCATCGCCCAAACGAACCACCGCATGCGCGTCTTTCGCAGTGCGAACACGTTCGCCCTTTGTAAGTTTTGCTCCCGTTGCGATCGCTGCGGTTTGGGTATCGTTGATCTGATAAACCTGGCCCTCTGCAGCCTGAACAGTCGCTTCCAGATTGCCGAACGGCCAGTAACGCTGAACCATCGGCACTGCTAACAGGCCAACGCCGATTACGAC
>QHXL01000432.1:8209-8406 GCA_003222935.1 Acidobacteriota bacterium | reverse complement strand
TTTGAATGGTCCGCGCAAGCCGCAGTCGATCCAATCCCTGTAGCCACCGCAAAAGGTATCTACTTCTGGACACCTGAAGGAAAGCGCTTCATCGACTTCAACAGCCAGCTCATGTGCGTGAACATTGGCCATGGCGATGAACGTGTTATCAACGCAATCAAGGAACAAGCCGATACGCTCGCCTACGCTAACCCTTT
>QHXL01000432.1:5455-8143 GCA_003222935.1 Acidobacteriota bacterium | reverse complement strand
TCTTCTTCACGAACGGAGGCGCTGAAGCAGTAGAGAACGCCGTCCGCATCGCTCGACTTTACACCGGTCGTCACAAAATTGGCGCTCGTTATCGTGGCTATCATGGCGGCACGGCCGGAGCACTGACGCTGACCGGCGATCCGCGACGGTGGGCTGCAGAGCCAGGCATTCCTGGAGTCTTCAGGGTTCCGGATTTTTATCACGGCATTCAGAAAGGCTTTGACACAACAGAAGAGGTGTTGTCGCGCACCGAGGAGATCATCGAGCTCGAAGGCGCGAAAACGATCGCCGCAATCATCGTCGAACCCGTAACCGGAACCAACGGCATACTCATTCCGCCCGATGGATATCTACAGGGGTTACGCGATCTGTGCACGAAGTATGGAATCCTTTTGATTGCCGATGAAGTGATGGCCGGTTTTGGTCGCACGGGCGAATGGTTCGCCGTCGACAATTGGAAGATCGAACCCGATCTGATGACTATGGCGAAAGGCCTAACCAGCGCTTACGTCCAACTGGGCGCTGTCGGTATGCGACGTGAGATTGCCGACCACTTCGAGAAGAATGTCTTCTATGGCGGGTTGACCTATAACAGTCATCCGCTCGCTTGCGCCGCGGCGTTGGCAACCATCGCAGTTTACGAGGAAGACAACTTGATCGAGCGTGCGAAGAACATGGGGAAAGTGATGACCGGGTTACTCGAAGATCTAAAAAGTCGTCACCCTTCGGTCGGAGCGACACGCAACATCGGACTCTTCGGAATCGTGGAAGTCGTTCGCAACCCCAAGACACTCGAACCGATGGCTCCATTTAATGGCACCTCCCCCGAGATGCAGGCCTTGGGCAAACACTTCCGCCAGGAAGGTCTCTACACAATCGTTCGTTGGAACACGTTCTTCACGAATCCCCCGCTCTGCATTACTGAAGACGAACTGCGCGAAGCATTCGCCATCATCGACAAGGGTTTGGAGATTACGGACGCGGCAGTCGTATAGCTTCTCTCTGAATGTCCGACGAACTTCAGTTTGTCGATCTGTCGCGAGTCAGAATCACGACAAACTGAAGTTCGTCGGACATTTTCTCTCGATACCAACCAGACACACGTGCGATCCTTTTCTTTCTTTTCATCGTATAACCTACTCTTCCCCATTTTTTGATTTCTCCGTATTTGCTTCGACCGCTGGAGCACAGTCATAATTCAAGCGCCCAAACACAAACAGATAAAGAAACATGAAATACGAGAATCGCAACGCAGTTTGGATCCTGCTTCTGGTATCGGCCTTTTTCTTCGTTGGCTGTTCAAATAAGGCAGCGCAACCGGCATTCGATCGACCGCCGGCGCCAGTTTCTACCACTGTGGCAGTGGCCCAAGACGTGCCGACCTACATCGACGCAATCGGCAAGACAGTCGCTCGGGAAGTGGTCTCAATTCAGCCACAGGTCGCCGGGCGAATTACCAAGATTCACTTCACAGACGGGGCCAACGTGCGGAAGGGCGACATGCTCTTCACTATCGACCAAACCCCCTTCGAAGCCGCTTTGCGACAAGCTCAAGCAAATGTTCAGAAGGATATTGCCGTCAAGAAACAGGCTGAATCGTTTCTGGCGTCCGAGATCGCGAAAGCAAACTGGGGAACGGTACAAGTAAATCGCTATAAGACTCTCGTCGAACAAGGTGTAGTTTCGCGCGAACAATACGAAGAACTTCGCGCTACTCAAAATTCGTTGGACGCAAACGTCGCGTCAGCCCGGGCCGCAGTTAACAGCGCTGCCGAAAGCATCCAGGTAGATACTGCTGCTGTAGAAAGCGCAAAGGTCCAACTAAATTACTGCTCGATTCGCTCACCCATCGATGGACGAGCCGGACAGCGACTTGTTGACGTAGGCAACGTCGTCAACCCTGGCGGCGGATCTTCAAACAACGCTTCAGCGAGCAGTAGCGCGCCGAGCCCAAACGCATTGCTGGTCATCGAACGAATCGATCCTATCTACGCCGACTTCACAATTTCGCAAAACAAGTTGGCCGAAGTACAGACACAGATGAGCGCCAACAAACTTCAAACTGAAGTTCGCCTTCCCGACGAGACGGAAAGCTCCGCGATCGGCCAGCTCACCTTTCTAAATAACTCTGTCCAGGACACGACCGGAACAGTCGGACTACGGGCAACTATTCCCAATGCAGGTCAGCGTTTCTGGCCCGGGCGTTTTGTCAACATTCGACTTGTCCTGAACACGATTCACCAGGCAGTACTGGTGCCGTCGTCGGCGCCCCAGATGTCAGCCAATGGTTCTTTCGTGTATGTCGTCAAGCAAGACGGAACCGCCGAACAGCGCCAGGTAAGTTTGGGCCAACGACAAGGTGACTTAATAGTTGTCGAAAACGGCGTTGCGGCGGGAGAACAAGTAGTGATCGCCGGACAACTCGGCGTCACACCGGGTGGCAAAGTTCATATTGAACAACCCGCCACCAAAACCAACGCGGCCACGCAAGCGAAGTAATGAATTTATCGGAACCCTTCATCCGGCGACCCGTCATGACGGCTGTCCTGATGCTGTCAGTAATCCTTTTTGGAATACTGGCCTACCGTCAGTTGCCAGTGAACGACCTGCCCGCCGTCGACTATCCCGTAATACAGGTGCAAGTAGGATATCCGGGCGCAAGCCCCGATACAGTTGCTGCAAACATCG
>QHXL01000432.1:0-5446 GCA_003222935.1 Acidobacteriota bacterium | reverse complement strand
ACGGGTTGGAAGTAGTAACGTCTTCAAGTACTCAAGGCTTCGCGACGTTGACGCTTCAGTTTGCTCTCGAGAAAGACATCGATGCGGCTGCGACCGATGTGCAAACGGCGATCTCTCAAGCAATCGGAAGTTTGCCCGCCGACCTCCCTTCTCCACCAACCTATTCAAAGTCCAACCCGAACGATCAAGCGATCATGTACATCGCATTGACCAGCGATTCGGTAACGCGGGGCCAACTTTACGATTACGCGAGCACACAGGTTGGACAACGCATCAGTATTTTGCCGGGCGTTTCTCGGGTGAACGTCTTCGGAACGAAGTCGGCCATTCGCATCAAGGCAAATCCGTCGGCGCTGTGGGCACGCGGGATCTCAATCGATGACCTTAGTAATGCAATTAAGAGCGGCACAAGCTACACCGGCGCCGGACAGTTAGACAGTAGTTCTGGTACAGCAATCCTCCGGCCGCAAGGTCAACTCGAAACTGCAGAGCAATACAGCAACCTGATCGTGGGCGGCACAGGCAACGCGCCTGTTTACCTACGCGATGTTGCCGAGGTTAAGGAGTCTGTCCAGGATGAGCGCGTAAACATGCGCTTCTGGGTACGTGGTTACGACGTGCCTTCAGCGACCGTAATCGTCGCAGTGAATCGTCGCGCCGGCGCAAACGCAGTCGAGGTCGCAAGTGGCATTCGTAAGATACTGCCGCAACTCAGCACAGAACTTCCAGGGTCGATTCGCATCACGCCAATCTACGATCGCTCGCTCAACATCGTTCACTCAGTTGCCGATGTCCAAATGACATTGATCATTGCATTCGTTCTGGTGGTGATAGTGATCTTTGCGTTTCTCGGTCGCGCCACTGACACCTTAATTCCCGTTGTCGCGCTTCCGCTGTCGCTGCTCATCACCTTCATGGCGATGCATGCGCTTGGTTACAGCCTCGACAATCTATCGCTGATGGCTCTGACGCTTGCGATCGGTTTCCTGGTCGACGACGCGATTGTGTTTCTCGAAAACACTGTGAGGCGAATGGAAGAAGGCGAACATCCATACGAAGCTTCAATCAACAGTGCCAGAGAGATCAGTTTCACGATCATGTCGATGACGATCTCGCTGGCGGCAGTGTTCATCCCGCTCGTTTTTATGAGTGGGCTGGTCGGACGAATCTTCCGGGAGTTCGCTATCACGATCGTGATCGCAATCTTTGCGTCAGGTTTAGTTTCACTCACGCTCACGCCTTTGATGTGTGCGCGGCTGTTGAAACCTCGTGGCGAGGGTTCGAAGAAAACGTGGATGGAGCGAGTGATTGGCGGAATAGAAAAGCGTGTGCTTGGGCTGTATGGTGGTTCGCTCTGGTGGTTCTTAAAGCATCGCTGGATTTCGCCAGTAATCTGGGTCATTTGTTTAGCGGGAACAATCTGGCTGTTTATTCTCGTACCCAAAGCCTTTCTACCGCCCGGCGATAGCAGCGTCATGTTTGGAGCATTCATCGCACGCGAAGGCTCGTCGCCTGCGCAAATGCGTGAGCTGCAAAATCGTGTTGACGAAACCCTTCATCAGGATCCAAATGTCATCACCGATTTCACGATGACCGGCGCCACCGGTTCTCTGGCGGCGAACCAGGGCATCACTTTTACGTTCATTAAACCGCCGGAACAGCGGAAGCCCATTGCAGAAGTAACTGCCGAGATGATGGGTAAGCTCAATCAGATTCCCGGCGTGTTCACTTTCCTTAGACCTTTTCCGGTGCTCGAAATCAGCACCGGCGTTACGAGTCAACAACAAGGCCAATACGCTTTCGCATTGTCGGGCGCTAATCCCAACGAAGTCTACGAAGTTAGTCAGAAGCTGTTGGCCAAGTTGATGACCTACCCTGGCTTTCTGACAATTTCATCTGATCTCTATCACAACACCCCAAACCTCAACATCGACCTCCGGCGCGACCAGGCCAAGACTTATGGAGTCTCTGAAAGCAGAATTCTTACGTTACTTCGCAATGCCTATTCGCAAAACTATTTGTACCTGATAAAGAAACCGGAAGATCAATATCAGGTAATCCTTGAGATGGAGGATTCAGCGCGTTCCAATCCAGAAGACCTGTCGAAACTCTACATAAGATCCGACGACGGACAACGACTCGTCCCCCTGGGTGAACTTGTTACCTGGAAGACAACACTTGGCCCACAGACAGTTCATCACTTGAACCAATTCACCAGTGTGACGCTGTTCTTCAATCTCAAACCCGGGGTAGCGCTTGGCGATGCGACAAACTACATCAGCAAGACTGCCGCAGAGATGATACCTCCAAGTGTTCGTGGTGAACTTGTTGGTGAGGCGCAGACTTTCTCGAACACCGTGACTAGCCTAACGATGTTGATGGCGCTGGCAGTGTTCGTGATGTATGTGATTCTCGCGATCCTCTACGAAAGTTATGTGCATCCGTTAACAGTTCTTTCGACACTGCCGACAGCTTTAGTGGGTGGTTTATTCACGCTGCTCGTGTTTGGACAGGAAGCGTCGCTCTATGCGTTTGTCGGCATGTTTATGTTGATGGGAATCGTGAAGAAGAACGGCATCATGATCGTCGACTTCGCGCGTCAGCGAGTTGAGGCGGGTGAATCTGCCGAACAGGCGATCCACGACGCGAGCATGGACCGCTTTAGACCAATCCTCATGACTACGTTGGCCGCTGTGTTTGGCGCCCTGCCGATCGCATTGGGGTTTGGTGCTGATGGTTCGTCGCGTCGTCCGTTGGGTCTGGTCGTGGTGGGTGGTCTGGTGATCTCGCAGTTTATTACGCTCTACATAACTCCGGTGATTTACCTTTATCTCGAGCGCTTTCAAGAGAACGTTTTGGATCGAACTGCATTCTTCGGCTCTCGCAAGTCCAGAACTGCCAAACAATCTCCTGAAACTACTCACCCGCCAACCGACATGGCGACGGGCGACTAACCAAAGAAACATCCACAGATAACGCCGATTACCCAGATTTCTTAAAAATTACTTAATCAACCTCGCCACATTTCTTTCCAAAAAATCTGAGTAATTCGCGGAATCTGTGGATGATGTTTTATGTGCTTGGTCTCACCTCAGGATAAAGCCTTCCCGGAACGGATCATCCGGATCGAAATAGAATTCACTCTTGCCAGTGATGAACGCGGTGCCACTCACCTCAGGCACGACCGCGTCGTAATCACCAAATCTCGTTGCCTCGACCGCCGCCACAGTCATGGTACTTCCGACAATGCTCTCAATCGTGATCTTCTCGTTAAGCGCGAGTTCCCCCTTCGCATGATGAAGAGCGGCGCGTGCGCTAACAGAACGATCGACTTCGCCATCGGCAAAGATACAGACGTTCCGACTGTGATTGCTTGAGTCTAACGCTGCGCCAGTGAAGATCGTCCCATAGAGAAAACTCAAATCGTACTCGAATGGATGGCGTATTGGAAACTCCGCGATCACGGAGTGTTTAATTCGGCGACCGTAGTCGATTAGTTTGTGAAGATTGTCAGGGCCCAGACCGAGATCCAGATTTGCTGCATCCACGAAAGCGTAAAACGCCCCACCGTAAGCAACATCGAAAGAGACCACACCAAGCCCTGTGACATTCACGGTTTGATTTCGTAAATAGAGGAATGAAGGAACATTCCTAAACGACGACTGCACCACCTTGCCGTCTTTTAGATCTGCGCGAGCTTCAATCCTTCCAGCAGGCACATTGAAACTAATCTCCGCCTTTTGAACTAACCCCGTTTCAATTACAAGTTTTGTAAGGGCGATGATCGCGTGACCACACATCGTGCTGTAGCCTTCGTTGTGAAGAAAGAAGACATCAAAATCAGCATCATCTGAGGGTGTTATTACCGCTCCATACATGTCTGCATGACCTCGAGGCTCCCACATCGTTCCCTTGCGGACGTGGTCGTAGTGCTCGCTAAAGTGACGCCGCTTCTCCAGAACAGTTTTACCCTCAATTCGGGGAAGCCCGGAAACGAACACACGCAGCGGCTCACCTCCAGTATGCATTTCGATCGCAGTGATCCGGTTGCTATCGCGAGTGGGCCAATTCCAGTTATCGAATAATTGGGTCATGAGAATATTCTCCACAGATTACGCTGATTCCGCGATTTGAAAAACTGTAATTGATTGGCCGCTTGGAAGAAATCTGCGTAATCCGCGTAATCTGTGGATGACCTATTTCGTTTCACCGAAGTGTGCAAACAAACCCTCATCAGCTAAACTGCGATGCGTCTTTATCGATTCCAAATTGGAGGCTCGCGTCGACTTGCGCCTTTTAATATCACTCTCACTCGTCGTCTTACTCATTAACGTCACTGCTTTCACACAAGAACCACCGCAACAGACTCAACCGCCAGTCGTCTTGCCGCCGCCAACGGTAAAGATTGACGACTATCGTGCGACCGCGGCTCGCATAATTGGGGCTGCGCTTACAAGCGATCGAGCCTATCAGCGTCTGGCACACCTGACTGATCACATCGGCAATCGTCTCAGCGGCTCAAAGAGTCTCGAACGCGCAATTGAATGGGCCCTCGCTGAGATGAAGCGCGATGGCCTCGATAATGTGCGCCCGGAAAAAGTGATGGTGCCTCATTGGGTTCGCGGGCAGGAAAGTCTTGAAATGACCACTCCGACCGCTCGCAAACTTACGGTACTCGGGTTGGGAAATAGTGTCGCAACCTCCCCGGACGGACTCACCGCTGAGGCTGTCGTCGTCCGTAACTTCGAAGAACTCGATAAGTTAGGCGAACAAGTGCGCGGAAAGATTGTTGTATATAACGCACCTTACGTTAACTATGGGGTGACTGTCAGCTATCGAGGTTCGGGTGCGTCGCGGGCGGCTCGTTACGGCGCTGTCGCAGCGCTGGTGCGATCGATTACTCCCGTCAGTCTGCAATCTCCACATACCGGCGCGTTGCGCTACGACGAGGCTCAACCGAAGATTCCCGCTGCCGCAATAACTATCGAGGCCGCAGAACTGTTGCAGAGGATGAATGACCGGAACGACCATCCGATTTTACGATTGAAGATGGAAGCGAAGTTTTTGCCTGATGCCGAATCGGCAAACGTCGTAGCCGAACTCAAGGGCAGCGAAAAACCCGACGAGATCGTGCTCGTGAGTGGTCATTTCGACTCCTGGGACGTGGGCCAGGGCGCACACGACGATGGTGGCGGATGCATCATGGCCTGGGAAGCTGTGAGACTCTTGAAGGAGTTAGGACTAAAGCCGCGTCGTACGATTCGTGTCGTTCTTTACACCAATGAAGAAAATGGCGGTCGAGGTGGCAATGGTTACCTTGAAGCACATCGCGCTGAATTAGCAAAACATGTGCTCGCCATCGAATCGGACTCTGGATCTTTTCGACCGTTGGGCTTCGGACTTGCAGCAACAGCACCACCTCAAGCTCGCTCAAACATGCAGGAGA
>QHXL01000318.1 GCA_003222935.1 Acidobacteriota bacterium | reverse complement strand
AACGGACTCTATGAGAACTCCGATAGCTTTCGAGAGTTTGTTGGTCTTGAGCGTTACGGAATTAATCCAACGCTAACCTGGCGAGCAACCGACAATACCAATGTTACAGCGTCATACGAGTTTTTCAGAGATCGACGCGTTGCCGATCGCGGCATACCCTCGTATCAATTGAGACCAGCAGATACTCCAATCGAAACCTTTTTTGGAGATCCGAGCAACAGTCGAGTGCGCGCCGATGTGCATCTGGCTTCATTTTTGGTCGATCACACTGTAGGTCGATTCAACATTCGAAACAGGACTCTCTTTGGCGACTACGATCGTTTCTATCAGAACTATGTTCCGGGGGCCGTCACAGTAGACAAAACAAGACTTGCGCTAACAAGCTACAACAACGCAACTCAGCGTCAGAACATTTTCAATCAGTCGGATGTGACGTTTGATTTGGGGACCGGCAGTATCAAACACAAGTTCCTCGCAGGTGTTGAAGTTGGTCGACAGCTAACATATAACTTCCGCAAAACAGGGTTCTTCAACAACACCACGACATCTATTCTCGCGCCCTACGACAGTCCGACAATTAACACACCAGTTACTTATCGTCAGAACGCGACCGACGCAGACAATCACCTCAGGACAAATGTGGGTGCGACTTATGTACAGGATCAAATAGACATTACACGACGAGTGAAAATGGTCACGGGTCTGCGCTACGACTATTTTGATCTGCACTTTCACAACAACCGCACCAACGAAAGCCTGCGTCGTATCGATCGACTTGTCTCTCCACGAGTGGGCGTGATTGTTAAACCTGTCAGCGAACTTTCGGTGTATGCAAACTATGGAATCGCATATCTGCCCAGCTCCGGAGATCAATTTTCGTCGTTGACGGTAATCACACAACAGGTGAAGCCTGAAAAATTCAGCAATTACGAACTAGGTGCAAAGTGGGATGTTCGTCCACGCTTGTCGCTAACGACCGCACTCTACCGGCAGAATCGGACCAACACTCGAGCAAGCGATCCAAATGATCCAACACGAATCGTGCAGACCGGTAGTCAACGCACAAATGGATACGAACTTGGTCTAAATGGCGGTCTCACAAATAGGTGGAATGTTGTCGCCGGGTATGCATACCAGGATGCGTTTATTACCAGCGATACAACTGCAGCGAAAGCTGGAGCACTGGTCGCTCAGGTCCCGCATCATACATTTTCAGTCTGGAACAACTATCGTGTTTGGCGACGGCTGAGTATGGGATTGGGAGTTATTCGGCGCACTGACATGTTCGCAGCCATCGACAATACAGTCGTGTTACCCGGGTACACTCGAGCTGACGCGGCGATCTTCTATTCAATCGGAGAGCACTGGCGGATTCAGGCAAACATACAGAACCTATTTGATACGCAGTACTACGCCAACGCCGACAACAACAATAACATCTCACCGGGAAGCCCAAGAGGTGCTCGGGTTGGATTAACTGCGAGATTCTAAGTCGTTGCCGATTTCAATTGTCGATGTGCATCTGTCTTGTCGTGTTGTTCTTTACGAGCCCTCTTCGATCGTCACGACAAGCTAAAGAGGCTCTTGCAAAAGTCAGGATCAGCAGAACAAGGACCTGAATTTTGTGCAAGTTGGGAAGGGCGGTTTACCCCGCTGGCCTAACTAAAGAGATGCATCGGGGTTCCTTTAGCCAGGCCAGCGGGGGTAAACCGCCCTCCAAACTTGCGCTAGATTCAATTTCTTTTTCGCTGATCCTGACTTTTGCAAGAGGCTCTAAAGCTTATTGGACACATCGAAAGCGTCCCTCGCACCCTGACTCAAATCGCTATGTTATACTCCGCTCACACATAGATTTGATTAGCTTAGATGACGGGTTGAGCTTAATGGACGCCGAAAAACTAGAACACTTCAGAAGTTTACTAATCACCCAGTTACGCCAGCACACGGAACAAGTCCGCACCGATCAAGCATCAGCGTTAGAACTGTATGACGATGGAGTGAAAGACAGCGTCGATCTTTCCGTTTCCGATCTAAACAAAGAGATAGCACTCCGACTCGGTGAACGGGCCTCACAAGTCGTGGCTGATATTGATCAAGCGTTATTGAGAATGAAGGAAGGCAATTACGGTATTTGTGTGCGCTGCAGCCAGCCGATTAACGAACGAAGACTCGAAGCAGTACCCACCGCGCGCTACGACGCGCAATGTCAGGCCCTGATCGAAGGCGCCAACGGCGACGATGAGTTCTCCACGCTTTAGCACCGAAATGTCCGACGAACTTTAGTTTGTCGTTGAGATCGAATTGTGTGATCTGTGGCGGAGACCGGCCCGACTAACTTCACTCCACCAGGGTTCATTATTCGATCTCACGACAAACTGAAGTTCGTCGGACATATTTTATGCCTTAGGATGGGCCTTGTCATACACCTCGATCAACTTCTCCATCGAAACGTGAGTGTAGATCTGTGTCGTGGAAAGTCTGGCATGGCCCAACAATTCCTGGATATCACGCAGGTCGGCGCCACTATCGAGAAGATGCGTCGCAAAGGAATGTCTTAGTGCGTGAGGGCTGATGTCGTGCATACCTGCGCAGATCTTGATGTACTTCTCAACCATCCTCCCAACTGACCTGGTTGTAATTCTGGTCCCCTGGTAGTTCAGAAACAGTGCCTCATCCTCGCGCTTCGAAACCGGCGCATTGAACAAAAGGTTGTCGCGTACTTCCAGGTAACTCTTAAGCGCATCCCGGGCTGGCTCACCAAACGGCACGATGCGCTGTTTCCTTCTCTTCCCTGTCACGCGCACGAGTTGATTACGAAAATCTACATCAGCAATATTCATCGTAGTGAGTTCTGCAACACGCACGCCCGTGGCGTACATCAGCTCCAGCATTGCACGATCACGCCTGCCTAAGTCGGTCGTAGCATCCGGTGCTTCGATAAACCTGATCGCCTCTTCAATTGATAGATGGTTCGGAAGTTTTTTTTCGCGTCGCGGAGTCGACACCAACTTTGCCGGGTTTCCCTCGAGTAATCCCTCACGAACGAGAAACTGAAAAAACGTTCTCAGGGCGGCGAGTTTGCGGGCGATTGAAGATTTCTTTTTCTGAGCAGAGTGAAGTTCAGACAGCCACTCGCGAATCGTGATGTGATCGATGGCAGATATTTCAGGAGGTTTTCGCGCGCCTGACTCAGGATCAGCGGGAGCTATGTGGTCCAAAAACTGTTCGAGATCACTCGAGTAGTTTCTTAAGGTGTGAGTACTGACGTTGCGTTCGTAGCGCAGGTGTTCGAGAAACTGCTCGATCAGTTGCTGCATAAAGAATTAATGACCGTCTACCGTTACCAATCTGCTTGCGCCGATATACGTGGAAGATAATACCCTCTACGCGAACGGAGACGTACATCATTTCTAGACTTAACCTTTAATTCGATCAGGTGCGTTCGTCCGTCGCGATGATCGGCGCCGGGGTAATAACTCAAGACATACTGTTGCGAGAGATCGGCAGCAATCTGGTCAAAAGCGTAGTCAAGTTCGGGAATAGTCTTTGGCAGGTACACCGCACCGCCCGTCTGTTCGGTTAGCTGTTGCATTCTTCGTTCGGCAGCGAGAGCGCGTAGGTTGGCGCTCTCGTAGAGACCGGTTTGAACGACATAGATCTGGCAATCATCAGCAAGCACGCTTTGCATCAATGGATCAAACTCACTATGCCGACTTGTTGTTTCGATCCCGTCAGAGACGATCACAATTACGCGCCGTCCGGTGTAAGGTTTGAGATAGTTTGCAGCGGCCAGTATCGCGTCGAACAGGGACGTCCCACCTTCCGGCTTTCCAAAACCTCCGATGGTTTGTTCGAGCCGCGCAATATCATGAGTGAGCGGTTGGGCCAGGCGACTGTCGGTCTCAATCGAATAGATAGCAGCCTCATCCTTAGGACGCAGTACTTTTCGGAAGAAACGTATCGCAGCTTGCTTTTCAAACTCGCGTGCAAAGTCGAGACTCCCACTGTTGTCGAACAGCATCGCCAGCTGCACACTTGTTTCAGTCCGCGTCAGATCGCTCAACGGTCGCGGTTGACCATCCACCAGTAGATGAAAGTCTTCCAGCTTCAGATTGCTCACCGCGTTGCCACGTATGTCTACAACTGAAACTGGAATTGGTACCAGTGTGGAGGAGATACGAACGACGTCGTTCGGATCGATCTCATCTGAAGTTTTGCCGGGGCTGGTGCTCGAAGTGTTGGATGATCCGGGTCGGTTCGGATCAGCGATTGGTCCAGGGGTGGGCTTGGTGATTTTTCCCGGCTCCTGCCTCCTGCCGGATTGGGCCAACGAGGATAGCGACGACGGGACGAGGCAAAGAACAAAGACCAGGAAATAGCATGACACGCGAAGATGCACCAAAGTAAACGACTTCTTCATGGCGCGGATGCCTGCATTTCCCCTCTCGGGTCGAAGTTCTCGAAGTTCTTTTGGAGCCACGCGTCCCACTCTTTCAATGCCAATTCAACTTGAAGTCGACGACGTTCAAACTTCTTACGAACCTGTCGTTTTGCTGTTTCATCCAACGGCTGCAAAAGTGCAAAAGTGATATTTACCGGCTGAAAGTTTTTAGTCTCAGTTTGCGCAACGTACCGGGCTAACGCGCCGATGGCACTTAGCGCAGGTGCCTGCACTAGATCCTCACCAGCAGCGAGGCGCGCCGCGTTGATCCCAGCCAACCAACCCATTGCCACCGACTCTACGTAACCTTCAACACCAGTTATCTGACCAGCAAAGAAGACGTTCGGACGTTCGCGCATCTGCATGGTCGGCTGCAACACGCGAGGCGAACATATGTACGTATTGCGATGGATTTGTCCAAATTGGAGAAACTCTGCATTCTCCAGACCCGGTATGAGACGAATCACTCGCGCTTGCTCGCCGTAGCGTAGATGATTCTGGAAGCCTACAAGGCTGTATGCGTCAGCCATTAAATTTTCCTGCCGCAGTTGAACCGCGGCGTACGGCTCACGCCCATTTCGGGGATCTCTCAACCCGACAGGTTTCATTGGCCCGTAGCGCAAAGTATCAACTCCCCGACGTGCTAACTCCTCAATCGGAAGACAGGCCTCGAACCAGCGCGTTTCCTCAAAACGTTGTAAAGGGACGCTTTTGGCTTCAATCAGTGCCGCATAAAACTGGGCATACTGGTCTTGGTTAAACGGGCAGTTGAGATAATCATCACCGCCCTTGTCGTAACGAGCCGCCCGGAAAGCAACTGACTTATCGATTGAGTCGGCGGAAACGATGGGCGCGATCGCGTCGTAGAAGTACAGTTGATCACTGCCTGTAAGCTTCATCACTTCCAAGGTCAAGGCTTCGGAAGTAAGCGGGCCTGTGGCGACGATCGAAATGCTGTCTTCAGGAACAGTCGTTACCTCTTCACGGATGACCTCGATACGGGGATGTTCTTCGAGTTGTTTGGTAATCAACTCGGCGAATTGTTGACGGTCGACGGCGAGTGCGGCACCGGCTGGAACTCGAGTAGCAGCGGCTACCTCCATTACCAGTGAATCGGCTCGTCGCAGTTCCTCTTTTAGAAGGTAGGATGCGGTTCCGGGTTCATCTGATTTGAGAGAGTTGGAGCAAACTATTTCAGCAAGTTGGTCCGTACGATGCGCCGGTGTTTGTTTCACGGGTCGCATTTCGAAAAGTTTTACAGTCGCGCCGCGTCGCGCTGCCTGCCACGCCGCCTCAACGCCAGCGAGCCCTCCACCGATTACAATTACATCTTTCATATTTAATGTCCGATTAACTTTAGTTTGTCGTGACTCTCATTATCGATCCCTACGACAACTAAAGATGCTGGCAATTTCGAGGCAAAGGATGGCTCATTTCTCACGAATTACAATTAGTTCCAAACGACTTCTCGCTTACGTCACGACAATCGGACATTCAGGGTCTCACGGTTTTGGTGCTTCGATCTTGTAGTCCTTCACATCTCCCGAGAAATGTTTGTAGTTGCTCCACTCGACCGTCTTGTTGTAATCGCCACCACCAAACAACAATACCTTCACCGAAAGATTCATCTGTGCGAACCGGGGCAACCAGACGCCGCTTTCCATTCGAGTTTGCTCCATCACCATAGCAGCGCCCGGCTTGAGCGACACCAACAATCCACCAGCCATCTTAAAGGCTTCTGCCAATCTTGCCTCCAAACGTATCACCTGCTTATCAGCTGGATCGATCCAGACGGCGCCTACTAACTTTGCGACCAAACTTTCTCCCCTATTGCCTGGCTTGAAACCAGGCCTCGGCCGAAAGTCGAAAACAATTACTTCACGTCCATCGAACCGCTCGCGACGAGGTGAAACAAACTCGCAAATCTTCAGAAACTGCGATATCTCCGGATCAGCATCCGCTTCCCTGCCCTCGGCCTTATTTTTCTTTTCTTGTTCCGCACGTCTCTTCGCAGCTTCTGCCTCATCTTTTTGTTGATTTCGCTCTGCCTTTAGAAACTCTTCCTGTACTCGCTTGTCTTCCTTCGCAGCTCGTTCTGGCGATAGAGCCACCCCGTTCTCGCTAATCAGTTTCTGAACCGGTTCGCGATGGGCTATCGGATACACCTCGTAGACCTTAACCGTTTCCTTCTTGAGTTCTCCCTTGTTGTTAATCTCACGATCGGTCTCTTTTTGAACAAAGGAATATTCCCCGACCCTTTTTTCAATCTCATCCTGGTTCTTACCGACTTCGCGCCACAACGCCTCGACCTCGACTGCGTCCATTGTTCGAGGTGGATCGAACTGCCGATCATCTACACCGGCATTAAAAGTCGCGTTGTGCAATTCAAAGGTAAGCTCGGCTGTTTCACTACTAATACGCAGACGATGGGGTTCGAGAATGTTCTTGACCTTTCGATAGTCCTCAAACCAGGTTGTTGTCTTCCTGGTGTCGTCAGTGACCCTGGTGATCAGCCCGGTCTTCAAACTGAAGTAATACTGAAGCTTCGCACCGCCCTTAGTTGAGAACTCAACGATGTAAGCAGGCTCTGAACCAAGATCACCAAGCGACACAACTCGGGCAAGTACGTTTAGCTTTTTGATATCGACAAGATGCGACGCATCGAGTAACGAATGCAGTTTCGCGGTCGCGCCTTCAATCCCGGTCCTGGTGTGCAGTTGATTGTCGAGCCCGAGTTCCCAGGCCGAAGTCGAGCTACTGGCAGACACAATCACTCCCTTTTCAGATGACGTTTCCCAACGTTCTGAAGCGGGAGGTTTTCTTTTCGCGATTGCCGTTCCTACCGATCGACTTTCAAGTTGAACAACCCACTCGTAGGTCGCGTCCTTTATGGCCGCCACATTCTTCTTTCCGCCGATCGCCTTCAAGTAGTTGTCGACGATTTTTTCAGCAGAGGGAAGTTTTTTAGGAGTGGAGTTTTTTTGACCAGGGACAGGCGTTACGCTGACCAGAAAAAACAAAAACAGCAGCGTAACGCCTCGCACGCCCGTCTTTAGTGACGGGTTAACAGGCCAGGAGGAAGATTGATCTGTCATCAGTTATTTCTTACTCGCTACCTTTCGAGTGCTCTTACGGGCAGAGTTTTTACTCGGAGTCTTTTTGCTCGACACCTTTTTATTTGAAGTCTTCTTACTCGAGGTCTTCTTACTCGAGGTGGTGCGAGCGTTTTTGGAAGCTGATTTCTTGCTTGCGCTTAGTTTGCCGGAAGTTTTGCCAGCCGTCTTTTTTGCAGTTTTCTTTGCGGCGCTTGTTCTGGCGCCGGTCTTCGACGCAGTTTTCTTCGTCGATTTCTTTGCCTGTTTCCCTTTATTAGCCGCTGCGCGTTTCGCGACCTTTTCGTGTGCCTTCTGGATTACGTCTTCGACCTGTTGTTCTGGCGGCGTGCCGGGAATGAGATGTTCCTTATCGGCTTTCTGCTGCTCGACTAACTCTTGCTGATTCTGATGAAACTCAAACTCGTTCAGTTCTCCACCCGCAATTTTGTACCGATTTATATTCTCGGCTGGATCTTTTGGCATCTGTCCCTCCCACTGGTAATGGTTCTTAACCGGGGGCGCCTCTCGGGGAAACTCCGCTTATCAAACAAAAGTCTTTTTATTGACGTGGGGCGGCCACGGAGTGCCGCCCCTACAATTTTACCCTGCTTGACACTCGATTCAGCGCATTCGTATATTGCAACCGCACCTCGTGCTCGAGAGTATTTCTCGTCATCAGCCGGCTTAGCTCAGTTGGTAGAGCGTCTGATTCGTAATTAGAAGGTCGCCGGTTCAACTCCGGCAGCCGGCTCCAGTAAATCTAAGTTTGTATAACAATTTCTTGCAGAATACCTTCATTAAGTGGTTCCTTGCGCTTAATCCCGGTGCCACAGTAAAGACGGCAGACACTAGTAGCTTTCTGTGCCCGTAGTATGCCAATTTCAAGCACCCTACTGGTTCGTGGGTAAGAATCTTCTCAGACTTCAGTTGCCAAGAAAACGCCTTAGCCCTTTCCGATTGTTCCCGCTATTTGCCGTTCCTGTCTTTTCACAAGTCACCCGCGCCACCTGATCAGGCTTAACGATTTCAAAACCGATCTTGTGCAATGCCTTGAGACAACCTGCGACCGCTGGCCACCACAATAGCAGCGGGACTGCAAAGTAACGCTTGCTGATGCGCTGGGCCAACTCAATCCCGCTCAGATCCTCCGGGCCACACACCGTTTCAATGCTGACTCCTCCCGGGTGTTGCTGGATCAATTCGGCGGCAAGCTTACTAAAGTCGTCCGAATGCAGCGGCGCAAACTGCAAATTAGAGTGACCAAACAATGCTGGAATGATTCGCCACTTCCGCGCCATCGTTAACATGCGATCAATCCCCTCCTTGCCTTCACTCCCGTAGATTTCCGCCGGCCGAATAATCAGCAAACTCTGCCACTGCAACTTCTGTAGCTCCTTCTCGGCTCTAAGTTTCGACTCGCCATACGCTCCACTGCCGGGAGTTGCGCAGCGCGTACTGATGTATACGAACCGCCGGCAACCGTTTTTGCGCGCTGCCTCAGCCAAGCGAACTGTTCCTCCCACATTAATGGCCCAGTATTGCTGTTCATCGGAGGTGTGAGTTAGTCCCGCAAAATGTATGACCATGTCAAAAGCGGTGCGCGATAGAGTTCCGCTCAACTCAGACTCCAGGTCCAAATCGATCACGTGCAACCTCGGATCTTCTATCGGAATGTCCTTGCGATGACGGCCGCACCAAAGTTCTAAGTTCCAGGTAGGGTCGCTATTCAAAAGCAACTGACGCAGCACTCCAACCGCTAAAGGAGACGACGCACCAGTAACGAGGATTCGCATGTTCTTTTTCAGAAACCCGTGTTTGCAGTTAGATTCAATTACGTAATAACATCCCCGCGTGACCGCGCCCCATTTTTCACTTGTAGTTCTTTGTTACCGAAGCGGTCAAAGCATTATTCCATTCGTTGAACGTTTGCAGCGAACGTTATCGCGATGCAACTTTTCCTGGGAGCTCGTGCTCGTCGGAAACTACATCGAGGGAAGCGATGACGAAACGCCTCAAGTAGTCACCAAACTCGCCGAAAGCTCACCAAATATCCGCACGGTAATTCGACCCAAGCAAGGAATGATGGGATGGGACATGCGCATGGGTCTTGACGCAGCTACGGGTACGTACATCGGAGTTATCGATGGCGACGGGCAATTCCCGGCGGAGTCTATTGTCGCCTGTCTTCTGAAATGTGAGCTGGAGGATCTGGATTTTACAAAAACTTATCGCGTCATACGCGACGACGGTCTGTATCGACGCCTCATCTCAACGGTGTACAACGCACTGTTCAGCCTGCTATTCGGATTCAAAGTCCGCGACATCAACTCCAAACCCAAGATCATTCGGCGCGATAAGTACGAACTGATGAACCTCAAGTCGGACGATTGGTTTGCCGATGCCGAAATAGTGATCCGGGCCCGCGAACTCGGCCTGAAGATTGGTGAAACACCTGTTCATTTTGTCCTGAACGACAAAAGAGGTTCATTCGTAAAGCCGATTGCGATCCTTGAGTTTACTTCGAATCTCTTGAAATACAGGTTCTCACGCACCAAGGAGGCGAAAGCCGCCTCACTTTCCAGTTCCACCGTAAAGTGATACTAGTCAGGTACTTCAACTCGACGAGCAATACAGACTGCGGAAACTCCAAACGGCAGTCTGCCACGCTTAAGAACGAAACGCTCAGCACCGAACAGCCAGCTGAATGGTCCGTTCATCAGCGAAATGTTTATGCCGTATTCTGTTGCCGCACTCAAACTCAACCAGCGCATCACGGAACGGACCAGCAGCACAGGCATAAAAAAGCTGATATTTGCATAGCTGGACCACTCGATGGAAAACCCTGCCTCTTCTACTACCCTAAGCAAATGCGGCAACGTGTAGCGTCTCCGGTGGTTGCTCACATCGTCCTGAACGCCCCAAAGAAACATAAACGCCGGAACAAACAACAGCAGGCGTCCGTCGCGACCTAAAACTCTTCGCATTTCTCTCAACCCTGCGACGTCGTCGTCGAGGTGCTCAACGACATCGAGTGCGGTGACTAGCTCAAACGAAGCATTTTCGTAAGGTAACTCCTCAGCAGCTCCAAGCTTGACTGAATTCAAACCGCGCTCCCGGCAGAAATCCACGGCTTGCTCAGAAATGTCGACACCTT
>QHXL01000457.1:536-3894 GCA_003222935.1 Acidobacteriota bacterium | reverse complement strand
ATTGGCGATGGCGTCCTATTAGGCGACGGTGTCCTGCTGGGCGATTCGATCATGGTCAGTAACGGAGTTCTGATCGGTGATGGAACACTCTTCTGCAGTGACGGAGTCCTCCTGGGCGACGGTGTTCTTTTAGGCGACGGCGTCCTGCTGGGCGATGGCGTTCTCTTAGGTGACGGAGTCCTGCTGGGCGATGGCGTTCTGCTGGGCGACGCGACCATAGCGGCGCAGACAGCAGCGGTTGGTGGGGACGAAACCGATTCGATGGAAATCGAAGTCGACACAGGAGTTGATTACCTGGGTTACTAAGAACCCTGGGGAAAACAAGCCATGAATAATCAACTCACACCTACCAACGAGCCAATCATGAGCCACATCGACACTCAATCGATGAACGCGTTAATAACCGAGGTCATGGCGGAAACTCCATACCTCCCCGAAGCCGACGTGACTGTTAATACCGCCGAGCTTACGGAAAACGACCGGAACGAAGTCCTCGCCTTCTTAGCCGAACAACCTGTGCAGACCGTTTGTATGGCCGGCTTCATTCGCGATAACGGACTGGTCAGTCCAAACAACCGAGGCACCTTCTATGGTGTTCGAAATTCTGAAGGTCGTTTGGAGGGAGTCGCCTTAATTGGACACGCAACTTTGATCGAAGCACGCACTCACCGCGCGATGCAGGAATTCGGCGTGGTAGCTCAGGGCTTCCAACGCACCCATCTCGTGCTGGGTGAGAAGGATAAGATCGAGCAGTTCTGGAACTACTATGCCGACGAAGGTCAGGAAATGAGACTCGCCAGTCGTGAACTGCTGTTCGAATTACGTAATGCGATGCAGATTCGCGAAGAAGTTGAAGGACTTCGGCGCGCAACGATCGACGACCTCGACAAAGTAGCACCGATCCAGGCGGCAATGGCCGAAGCCGAAAGTGGAATCAATCCTCTGTCCGTGGATCCGGAAGGCTTCATCGCCAGATGTACCCGCCGCATTGAGATGGGTCGGGTATGGGTAATCGAAGAGGACGGCCAGCTGATATTCAAGGCCGACATCCAGGCAGACACACCCGACGTTATCTACCTTGAAGGAGTCTGGGTGAATCCCATTGCTCGCAGCAAAGGTATAGGGCGGAAATGCCTGCGCCAGCTTTCGCAGGATCTGCTTACGCGCACGCGATCGATATGCGTGCTCGTGAACGAGGAAAATGAACGCGCGCACACATTCTACAGGATGTGCAATTTCAAAATGCGTGGTGTTTACGACTCAATCTTCCTGAAACAGGTAGATCGCAGGACCAACTAACAACAGACGTTCGCGTCACAACGATGAAGTCCCACGAACCTACCGGTCCGTGGGGCTTTTTTCTGGGCCACCGCTAGAAAGTTATTATAGTTTCATTGGACGACACCCGAACGTAGACAGTCTGACAGGAAAGTACGGATCGATTCGGAAAGCTACTCGCCCTGGATCGAAAGAAGCAACTTGCCCTTCCCAACTGCGCCATTTTGATGGATTCTGGGAGTTGAGTTTTAACTTTCCAGGACACATGAATCCATTGCTCAAATCACTTTCACTGTTAGCCATCGCGTTTGCTGCAATCGTCTGTTCGACAACCACCTCGTCAAGTGCGCCCCCAACGACACCAGTTCAGCAGCCGGATCAAAGCACCAGCAGAACAAAGATTGTCATGCTCGGTACCGGCACTCCTATAACTGATCCGGATCGGTCGGGACCTGCAGTGGCTATCATCGTCGATGGTCAACCTTATCTGATCGATTTTGGACCAGGAGTAGTTCGTCGAGCAGCTGCCGCTCAGCGCGCCGGACTGATGCCGGAGGTCGGGAAACTCACGCGTGCTTTCGTGACCCATCTGCATTCAGATCACACGGTCGGGTATCCGGATCTGATCTTTACTACCTGGGTGATGGACCGTAAGGAACCACTGGAGGTGTTTGGACCAAGCGGTTTGAAATCGATGACGAAACATATCCTGGCTGCATACAAAGAAGATATCGCGATGCGCGTAAAGGGATTAGAACTCGCCGATCCGCGCGGGTACCAGGTTAACCCGCACGAGATTAAGCCCGGACTTATTTATCAGGACAAAAATGTTCGGGTCACGGCGTTTTCAGTACGTCATGGTTCGTGGAAAGAGGCTTATGGTTATCGCTTTGAAACGCCTGATCGCAAGATCGTGATCTCGGGTGACTCTGCACCAAGCGAAAGCGTTGTAGAAAACTGTAACGGTTGCGACGTGTTAATTCACGAGGTTTATTCCGAAGCTGGCTTTAAGACTCGACCAGCGAAGTGGCAGAAATATCATTCCAGTTTCCACACCTCTTCTCGCGAGTTGGGTGAACTGGCTACGAGAGCGCGTCCAGGCTTGCTCGTTCTCTATCACCAACTGTTCTGGGGAATGACCGAGGAGTCTCTGTTAGAAGAGATGCAGCGCTACTACAAAGGTCGCGTCGTCTCAGCCCACGACCTCAATGCCTTCTAATTCTTCGTTTATTTTAAGACTGCGGCTTGGGCGCTGAGGCCGAGAAGATGCCAACGCTGGAAGGTATTGATTGCCTCGCCTGGCATTAAACGAACGTATGCAGTTTGAATGTAAAGACGGTCGGGTGAAGGCCATTCAACCCTTACGATCGGATTGAACGACGCCGGTGTCGATGATTGCGGTGCTTCGTTTGGCGTTGGGGTTGGTGAGGCCGCCGTCTTGTTGTTGCTCTTTGCGGGCTCTACTTTCTTACTCGGCATCTTTTGTTCATAACTTACTGAAGCCGAAATCAACTCATCGCCAAGTGGCAAACGGGCCTGCGTCGGCGTTCTGCCGCCCGCATCGTAAATGGCGATGTCAGTCTCAAACGCAGTGGCAATTTTCGACGCATCGGGCGACCAAACAGGTAACGCATCAGTTAGACCATCATCGAGCAGTCGTTCCTTCCCGTCGAGACCAATCAACCGCGGACGTCCTGCCGGCAACCTGTAACCTCGCTCCCGCACGTTCCATTCATCTTCCTTGCAGGCCAGTGCGACCAGGGCATGTCCATCCGGCGCCCATTGAAAGTAGAAATAGATCAAGCCTTCGCGCGACGTGAGTGGCTTCAAGTCGAATCCGTCACGGTTACAAATGTAGATCTGTTCAGTATTAAAACTCGCAACCGGCGCGAATGCCGGAGCCACCGACGGCGAGGGAACAGGAGAGCTACCGGGCGAAGGGACCACCAAATCTTCGCGTGACGTTGGACCAGGAGTTGGAACGTCACGCTTATGGGCTATGAAGTTTATGAATGAACCATCCGGCGACCAACTGACCGTATCGGGAAATACGCATGAGATACCCGGTGGCACCAGGTTG
>QHXL01000457.1:0-477 GCA_003222935.1 Acidobacteriota bacterium | reverse complement strand
GCGCCGTACACTGCCAGCACACGACGTCCGTCCGGCGACACGACTGTGCGGAGTAGCGCGTCGTCTTTTCGTTTGTTGATGAAATCGTTTTGAACGGCGGCAAACTTGTCAGCCAGATCGTCTGACTTCAAATCAGAAGGCGGTGAGACGTCGGGTTGCAGCTTATAAGCGAGGTTCTGTGCGGGGACATCGCGAAGAATGCGCGGACGCACATTTTCCTGACGGTCGATGACAGATTTGCAACTGACGACGAACACCAGTGTCAGCAGGAATGTAAAAATAGAGGAACTCGTGGTTTTCCTGTTATGGAACAGAAAGTACTGGTCCTTCCCCATGTTGTCGTCGATGATATTGAAGGTGAAAACAGCGTGTCAATCTAAGTCCTTATGATGTCCGATATGCTTTAGCTTGTCGTGATGTTCGCCGGAGACCACCTGGCATCCTTTTTTGGATCTCACGACAAGCTAAAGCATATCG
>QHXL01000456.1:3857-4229 GCA_003222935.1 Acidobacteriota bacterium | reverse complement strand
TTCAGGAGTACTTTGGCTAACTCTACGGCATTGGCTGGAGTTTGTTGGCGATACCCTTCTACGCCATTTGCAGATACGTAATGTAACAACGTTGCCCGGTGCTCGCGGTTGGATCGTGCGTACACAAGTCCTGGATCCTCGCGTAGCAATCGTTTGAGTGTCTTCAAATCGCCAGTCACAATTGATTCCACAGCTGCTTCGTATCGTGCTGTTGTTGATGCCTTTTCTGAGAGCGCTTCAATGTGTTTAACGAGCTTGGCCCAACTTTGAAAGCCGTGGGATCGACCAATAACAAACTGCGCCTCAGATAAACGGCATTGACCGCCATCCTCGATTAACTTGCGACGCGCGAAGCGCTCAACCTGGGCAGCG
>QHXL01000456.1:0-3784 GCA_003222935.1 Acidobacteriota bacterium | reverse complement strand
TCTTTGGCCAGCTTGCGGTAGTGTTCTGCGTTTGGCTTGGGCGGTAGAGGAAGTGCGTCTTGCGCGTTTGGAAACATACGAAGCTCCTTTCGATATTGACGAGTTATTAGACCGTCAAGGTGGCGCCTGGTAGTCCGCCTTTCAGCAGGCTGAAAGAAGATTCGTAAATTGACTGGACCGAAAGAAGGTGGGCAACGCCCTTTCCGCGGACTGGGATGCGCCCTTCGCGCGTCGAGATTATACCAAAAAAGTTATACTCCACTCTGAATGCGTAGAGTCCTCTTACTCATCACCTTAATCATCATTACGGTCGCAGTTGTTGTCGTTGCTATTTATCTAAAACGTCGTCGGCTGCCTCCAACGCAATTTAAGTGGCAAGCATACGTCTCGACCCTGGCGGGTGACGGCGCTCCAGTTTTCCATGAAGACTCCCCGCCGACTCAATCGGGTTTTTCTGATCCATTCGGAGTTGCGATAGCTGCTGACAAAATTACAAAGGAAGGCGCTCTTGTCACCTTCGCTGGCAGCAACGAAGGATTTGCAGATGGCTCGCCGGGACAATTCAACACACCTTCGGGACTCGCCATCGACGCAACTGGAAACGTCTATATCGCTGACACCGGCAACAATCGGATTCGCAAAGTGACGCCAGCGGGCAGTGTTTCGACAGTTGCGGGAAATGGCGTCGCGGGTTACGTGGATGGACCAGCAGCTTCGGCACAGTTTGATGCGCCCGTGGGAGTAGCAGTCGACACAACTGGCAACGTGTATGTTGCTGATACTTATAACGACCGCATTCGAAAGATCGCAGTCGATGGCCAGGTAACAACGGTAGCAGGTGGAGGACGTCCCGGTTTTGTTGATGGCACTGCTATGAATGCGCTGTTTGATACACCCTGTGGCCTGGTTGTCGCGGCTGATGGAACTTTGATCGTTGCCGATACAGGCAATGAAAAATTGCGAAGGATCTCAACTACCGGCCAGGTCACTACCTTTGAAGTCAGGTTCGACGAGGAAACGAATCGAACCTGGTTGAATTCACCCGTCGGACTGGCATTAACCCACGATGGATTTCTTTATGTAACTGAACGCGATCGAGGGGTCGTTGTTCAGGTCAAACCAGACGGCGCTGCTTGTGTGCTGATTGGTAATGGCTCGGGATACGGCGATGGTGCGCGCGATGTCGCACGCCTTAACCACCCAGCCGGTATAGCGATTAATGCGAGCAATGGCGAACTGGTGGTTGCTGATGGAGCGAATTATTTGGTTCGCAAGATCTCAACAACTGATTCAAAGTCTTCGCCGCCGACTGAAGTCTTGCCGCGACTCACCCCTGAAACGCTTGGCGAAAAGAATTTGCTTTGGCCACTGGACCCGCAGACGCAACCTCACGAAGTTGTAGCGACCATGGGTGAGGTGCGTGGCAGTTACGACTCCACCGATAGTCGAGATCACCTGCACAGCGGTCTGGATGTCTTTGGAGCTTACGACGATGTTGTGCGAGCAATTCGTTCGGAGAAAGTAACCAGTCCACTTCCTACCTGGGGATTTGGTGAGTTGTCGGAAGGGTTGAATGTCGGTCTAATTCTCTACATTCACATGCACGTCGGGCGTGACAAGGATTCCAAACCTTTTAACGATCCGCGCTTTATTTCCGTTAAAGGGGATGATGGAAAAATTAATCGAATACGTGTTAGGCGAGGAACGCGATTTCGACCAGGCGATGCAGTGGGAACAGTAAATCGCATGTACCACGTGCACCTGATCGTTGGCCCCTCGGGAGCGCAAGTGAATCCACTTTTCTTTTCACCGCTCGGATTTGTGGACACGGTCAAACCGACGATCGAAAAAGATGGTGTTCAGCTCTTCGATGAATCAGGAGCGAGGCTTACCGGCAAAGCAGGCGATAAGTTGATCGTCAACGGCCGCCTGCGAATTGTTGTTGATGCCTTCGATCGAACAAACATGAATGCCGAGCGAAGGCGTCTGGGTTTGTACTCACTGGGCTACCAGGTTTTTGATGCGGCGGGAAATACTCCCGCCCCCGGGTTCACTGATCGGCGCCTTACGATGCTCTTTAACCGCTTACCTTCTGACGAAGCCACGAAAATTGTCTACGCCGCCGAGAGCGGGATTACAGTTTACGGAAGTAAGACGACGCGTTTTTTGTATGAGCTGACGAACACCGTTCGTGATGGACACGCTCGCGCAGATTTGTGGGATACGACTGCGTTACCAAAAGGTGATTACATGCTGCGGATTATCGTCGCAGACTTTTCAGGCAACGAAACTCAACAAGACATCCCAATTACCAAACAGTAAACACTGAAGAGTTCCTGGATTAAAGGGAACGCGGCTGCTGGGACCGCAGGCGTCCCCGCCTGCCCACGTCGGCTCCTCACATTTGGTGGCTAACACGGGCAGGCGGGGACGCCCGCGGTCCCAGCAGCAGCGACTACTTGAGTGCGATCATGCATTGTACGAGAGAATGGAAGGTTCATTTCGTTCAAATCAAGACTCCTCAATCACAATCCAAACACTTCAAGGGGAATCCAAATTCCTCAAGAGCTGCCTGTGATGAAACGACTCCTCTGAGTGACCAACTGGCCTGACTCCTTGACGGCCCTGCGGGCACATCTCTTGCCCCACTAATACTCGCTGTTGTGAAGCACGTTGCGTCCAGCAACGAAAGTTTGGAATTGGACCACCGTCTTCAGACGCACGAAATAATTCCCCAGTGAAGAGAATCCAGATGATTGGAGAGAAATCCGATCGCGAAGGAAAAGGAGTTCGTTTCATGAAGAGGTTTACGCTTTATCTGTTGGTGTTCGTGGTGCTGACGCTGGGAGCGGCGAGCACTGTGTCCGCACAAACCAGCAAAGGATTTGTTGCCGGAACTATTGAAGATCCAAACGGCGCCGCTATCCCTAACGCTACGGTTAAGATCACAAATCTAAAAACAGGAGCAACGCGCGAAACTGTTTCCGACAGTT
The DNA here is from genome assembly GCA_003222935.1 of Acidobacteriota bacterium. GTDB lineage: Bacteria > Acidobacteriota > Blastocatellia > Pyrinomonadales > Pyrinomonadaceae > PSRF01. Next base: position 791 of record QHXL01000456.1, on the reverse strand, counting down.
CCGGAAGTTTCCGACTCGAGGCAGTCGATCCGGGTGAGTACTCCCTGGACGCTACCGGCGCGGGATTCAAAACTGCCAAGCTCGATAAAATCGAAGTCAATGCTGCGCAAACTTCAACCGTCATCGTTCGACTCGAAATCGGTAATCCTACTGAAGAAGTTGTCATCAGCGCTTCAAACGAGGTAGTGGTGCAAAACTCCGATGGCGCACGCGTTAATACCCTGGGCGAGCGCGAGATTCGAGACCTGCCGGTGCAAGGTCTGAATCCGGTGAATCTCGTATTTACTTTGCCTGGTGTTGCTGACGTCGGCGGCCAGAATGGTGTTGCAGGTGGATTTGTCCAGGGAACGGAGTTCTCAATCAACGGCTTGCGTCCACGCGGCAACAATCAACTGATCGATGGTCTGGATAACAACGACAATTCGATCACGGGCCAGGTCTATCAACCCACGGTTCGCGATGCCTATTCGCAAGTTACAGTTCTAGGTAGCAACTACTCGGCCGAGTTTGGTCGCGCGGGTGGCGCCGTAGTAAATGTGATCACTCGTAGTGGCTCAAACGAATTTCACGGCTCGGCCTACGATGTCATTTCAAACTCAGCGTTCGACTCACTGACTCCCAGTCAAAAGTCTCAGTCGTTGTTAACCAAAGTTCCCCAGGTTGCACAAAATACATTTGGAGGGTCATTTGGTGGACCAGTTCTTAAGAACAAGCTGTTCTTCTTTGGTACCTACCAGGCTGACCTTGTGCGTGCTGGTGCAGTAACTGGTCGTGCGATAGTGCCGACAGCA
>QHXL01000455.1 GCA_003222935.1 Acidobacteriota bacterium | reverse complement strand
GCCTATAAGAATGAAGACCACGCAGATGATGATTACTGGAATTGGGGGTCGCTTCATCGGTCCACTACTTGTCCTTGAACAGTTCGGGTAAATGCTTTTTCAAATTCAAGAGCTTGGGCATGTCGTTATAGACAATATATGGCTCGTCGGGATGATTGACCAGGTAGTTCTGGTGATAGCCCTCAGCTTCGTAGAAGGCGTTAAGCGGGGCCACCTGTGTCGCAATCTTATTACTAAAAACTTTTGCCTCATTCAATTGCTGGATGTAGCTTTCGGCAATTCGCTTCTGTTCGTCAGTCGTAAAGAAGATCGCCGAACGATATTGTGGGCCAACGTCCGGACCTTGTCGGTTCAACTCGGTAGGGTCGTGTGCAACAGCAAAGAAAACCTTGAGGAGCTTTCCGTAAGTGATTTGCGACGGGTCGTAGACAACGCGCACGGATTCAGCATGACCAGTTCGCCCTGAAGCGACAGTATAGTACTCCGCATCGTCAGCCGAACCACCTGCATAACCTGACTCAGCCTTGACGACACCTTTCGTGTGATCAAAAACTGCCTCAACACCCCAGAAGCAACCGCCCGCGAACACAGCCGTCTGTTCACTCTTAGTTGCGGCGAGCTGAGCGTCGAGTTTTGGATCGGGAATGGCGACAGCCGAAGCATCTGCCAGGCTGCACGAGTTTTGAAACATACCTGTTACCATCAGTATTGATAAGACTGCGACAACCGCGGTGACTTTAATCATCATTTGTTTGCCTTATTCGACGTCAGCGACGATTTACCATATCGGACATTCGGCAAATATACGTCACGGAATCGTAAACGGATTCGTCGGGTAAAGCGAACTTCCTTGGAGTGCGGTGACTTGTCACCGCTTTCATACAGCGAACGCTAGACGACTGAGCTTTGTAAAAAAAGCGGTGACAAGTCCCCGCACTCCAAAGGAGGCCAACCAAAGCGGCATTTCCGTGTCTATGTAGGTGACAGGTAAGTGACAGGGTAAGTGAAAGGTCGTAATAGTTAGGCTCCACGGGCCTCTGAGGTTATAAGTGAACGACAGCGAAACTGACCTAATCAGACGCGCTCAAGCACACGACGCCGAGGCATTTTGCTCGCTCGCAGAACTGTACACACGTCGTATTTACCTGCTGGCGCTCCATTATTGTCACGACGCTTCGGATGCAGAGGACCTTTCCCAGGAGGTCTGGCTCAAGGCTTATCAAGCTCTGCAATCGTTCAGGTTTGATTCGTCGTTCTATACATGGTTACGGCGAATTACCATCAACACGTTTCTTAATTACCAGCGATCTAATTTCTCTCGCAAGTCTCTTGTGGTTTCCTCCGAAGACGAAGACACGGGGTCAAGTCTCGCTTCAGAAGAAACCATCTACAACAACGTGCTATTTGAATCGGTCATGAACGCTCTTGGTGAATTAACACCATCACAGCGTCTGATCTTCTTACTCCGTCACTATGAGGGAATGTCGTACGACGAAATCGCCAATGCCATGAATTGTTCAGCCGGCACGGCGAAGAAATCTGTCTGGCGCGCGCTGGGAAAGTTGCGCAACAAGTTGGAGATCAATAACGAAGGAACTGAAGATCGGCTCGCGCAGTTAGCGACGGAATACTAGTTGGAGTTTTTATGCACAACTGTAAAACCACTAAAGAACGGATCACTGAACTTCTTTTGAGCGGCGCACAAGTTCAACCGGTAGAACTGCGTGAATGCAGTGATTGCAGTAACGAGTTTGAGTCGTTGAAAGAAACGTTGAGAATTAGTCGGCGACAAATTGAAGCGGCGGCGCCGAGTGAAACTTATTGGAATGGATATCACGCACGGTTGAGGAACAGACTTGTTGAGTCGGGCAATCCTCACTCATCCGGTTCACCGGAGCAATCCGGTGGTTCGTGGTTAAGACGACTAATTACCGCTTCGATCAGCGTGCCCGTGCCTGTTGGGGCTGCGGTACTTTTGATGTTTGCGTTTTCGCTTGTCGTCCTCATTCGTCGCGCGGTAAAAGTTGCGACACCTCCTACCGTTTCTGTCGTTCATGTTCCCGTAGAGGTTCCAGTAATCCAGGAGAAGGTTGTCACTAAAGTTGTTTACCGAGAATCAAAACGTAAAGTGGTTTCGTCAAGCGCGAATCAAAGTGTCGCAGATTCCTCGCTCGCGAAGTCGCAGAAGATAAATGTACCCAGCTTGATTGGATTCAAGCCCACTGATGAAGTGAAGCTGACAGTTATCAAAGGAGGCTCGCCGGATGAAAAGTAGAGTCTGGTTTCTCCTCATTTGTGTTTACTGTTTCTGTGCGATCGCCCATGCGCAGGGTCCAGCAAAACGTCAGCAAGTTTTACAAGTCAGTACCGGAGGATTCATTTCATTCAAGAGTGAGACTTCTGCAATCGACGCTAAGCGTTTCGCTGAGAGTCAGTCGCTCGCTTCATTGCTCTATTCGCAGGCTCTTGCTGACGAGAACAGAATAATTCACCGGGTCATAACCGACGCGGATCGTCGCATAATCTTTGGCTACGACCTCTGGGTTAACTCCGATCCCATCACCCGGAAGTTTAGTTTGGCTGTGATGCCGGCAGACGAAGCGTTCAGGCGGACCTTTCTGAAAGATCCGACAAAACGTCCGGAAGATCTCTTCGCGACTTTCCCTGATTCGACCAAGCCACAAATGCTCGACGACGGTGATGCGGTCTCGCTCGAACTACTCGTAAATCAGGAAGCGGGGATGAAGATTGTTGATGTCGTTCGTGTAACGTTCGACAGCTCCCGACTGCTCGATCGCCCACTTGAATCTGCGCCAAAGGATTTCACTCTCGACGCGATTTCGATGACGGTAAAGAACTATGAATTGTTAATCGATGGAGGTCGCGCAGGGAAGGGACATGCGAAGTTTGCCTGTACGGGTGCACTACTCTGGTTCTACGTGCCTGACCGCGGTCGTTTTATTATTTCCCTTGTTCCTCGTGAAGGGTATGCATTTCAGAAAATAGGATTGCTTGACCGCAATCGAATCGAGTTTTATGTAAACAACCAGCATTTCGAGTGGCTTTCGAGTGAGGCCGTTTTACCGAACGGAGGCACATGGAACATCTGGGTCTTACACGATCCTAATTACACGCCGTTGTTTGGTCCGGAAAAAGTCATAACGAGTGATAAGAAGCCGAATGTATTTGAAAGGCTAAATGATGCAGTGAAGATGGGTGGTGGCCAGGCGCCAGCAACCTGGCCTAAGCCGCCAGATAAGACCTTCAAGCCGATCGATAAGGTATTTAATCCGTCTGATAAGATCTCCAAGCCACTCGATATTCCTCAACGCGTGATGGTTGTCCCTAAAGTCTCTCCTAACTAATACACACCGCAGACACCTGTAAGTAATTCAGCTGTACTTCGCTGAGTAGGGTCGATGTGTGTTTAGGGCAATTGAGTGCCGGTAGTTATTCGCAACAGATCAAGGAGACGAAGATGAAAAGAATTTGGTTGGTAAGCCTTTGTCTATTATTCATTCAAGTGCAATCGCATGCGCAAACAGACGAGCTGAAAAAGTTCGAGCTGGGAGCTGAATTCACTGGTTTGAGTCGCCGGGATTACAACGGCCTCAGCGGCGAATATGGGTTCGGCGGACGTTTCACTTATAACTTGAATAGGAATGTGGCGCTCGAAACATCGGGTTATTTTTTCCCCCGAAAATGTTCTATTTGTGAGAGCAACGGTTCAATCACTGAAGTTGTGGGTGGAATAAAGGCTGGTAAACGATTCAAGACTTTTGGGATTTTCGCCAAGGCCAGACCCGGATTCGTCAGTTTCAGTCAAGGACAGGTCGATGCCTTTGTCTCTCCTGCCACTCTTTTCCAGCTGGAATACAGTCGCCTTACCCATTTCGCGACAGACGTCGGAGGGGTGATCGAGTTTTACCCTTCGCGGAAGATCGTGGCGCGTTTCGATGCGGGAGACACAATAGTTTACATGGGCCAACGGACCAGTCATGGTCTAGCTTTTGTTGGGTCAGGCAGCACACTTGTTTCAGTACCTATAATAACGCCGGCGAAGACAACCCACGACTTTCAGTTTTCAGTGAGCGTCGGCTTCAGGTTTTGATTACCTTCCCTTAAAGCCGGTTGCACCACAGCGGGCCCTCCTGCTGGGAGCGCACGCGTCCCCGCGTGCCCGCGTTAGCCACCAGGCACTCGGATTCCGAACGGGCACGCGGGGACGCATGCGCTCCCAGCAGTTGCAGCTCCTATAGTTCAATGGTGTAGAGAGTCAGCCTGCTTGATTTGAAACTCGACGTTCAGCTAATCTGCCGGCGAGCGTTTCGGACGCCGCCGGTCCGCGGGAAGGGCTAAGCCCACCGAGCCAATACAATTCATTTGGCATGCGTACTCCTCGCCTGATGTTTGCGGACAACAGGCACTGAAGCCCGTGAAATCGGGAAGGAGGTCGCTATGCCTAAATCTTCAGGCAACAAGTCCGATCAGTCTCAGCCGATTCAGTCGCTGCCCGAAAAACCATCGCTGGAAAACCTTCGCAAGCAAGCTAAGACTCTCTTTAAAGCAGCTCGACTTGATGACGAAGCCGCACTTGTCCAACTGCGCGCATTTCATCCTGCCTGGGAATCACGTTCAGAGTTTTCTTTGAGTGATGCTCAACTTGTTATCGCCAGGCGTTACGGCTTTCCGAGCTGGTCTAAACTCAAACAGCATGTCGAGGTACTTGAGTTTTGGTCTCTTCCCGATGAGCTCAAGGCGGTTGACGATTCATCATCCCCGGTGGATCGCTTCATAAGCCTCGCCTGCCTGAATTACACCAACGACGACGCTGCGAGGCGTGTTAGAGCGCGCGAACTTCTCGTCGCAAATCCTGCGCTTGCACAGGAGAACATTTACGCCGCTGCCACAGTCGGAGACGCAGCGGTTGTTGATGAGATGCTTCGCCGTGATCCGTCTCTCGTAAATAGACGCGGTGGTCCATACAACTGGGCTCCGCTTCTTTACGCAACCTATTCGCGACTCAATAGCGAAGCCACGGGACATTCAACGCTAGAGGTGGTGAAGTTGTTGCTGAAGCACGGCGCCGATCCAAACGCCGGCTTCCTCTGGGATCGGAACTATCTCTTTACTGCACTCACGGGGGCGTTTGGTGAGGGCGAGATGGGCCAGATTAATCAACCTGAACATCAGTACTGCTACGACGTTGCGCGGTCGCTTTTGGAAGCCGGGGCTGATCCTAACGATGGCCAGACACTCTACAACCGCATGTTTACCGGGGGAGTTCGTCATCTCAAGCTGCTTTTTGAATTTGGCTTAGGAAAGAAAAGCAACGGCGTTTGGTTCAAACGGCTCGGCGATCAACTCGTCTCACCCACGGAGATGCTACAACAGCTGTTGGGCTGGTCCGCAAAGTACAATCATATTGAGCGATTGAAACTGCTCGTCGAACAGGGCGTGGATGTCAACCGCGCCGACTCCAGGTTAAAACAATTGCCGTACGAACTCGCGCTGGTAAACGGGAATCGTGAGAGTGCAGATTATTTGTTAAATCACGGGGCTACTAAAACTTCATTGAGTGAGGTGAAGCAATTTGCGGTAGCGTGCATGAGCGCAGATGAGAGTCAGGTCCGCACCTTACTCGCCAAAGATCCGACGCTGATAAGACAACTTGGTTTTCAAAGGATTGAATTGTTGAGTCGGGCTGCGGAGGCGGATAAGCGTGACGCAATTCGCTTGATGCATTCACTTGGTTTTGATTTGAATGAACGCCGACGCACCACTCCGATACAACTTGCGGCCGCCTCAGGTCATTTGGAGATGGTGAAACTCATGATCGAGCTCGGCGCTGACCCGATGATTCGAGATGCGGAGTTTAAAGGCACGGACTTAGGTTGGGCCAACTACAGCAGGAAGACTGAAGTCTGCGAGTTTTTGATTTCACTGGGCTGTACCTACTAGTGTACTTCCCTGGAGTGCGGGGACTTGTCACCGCTTTGTTAAACAGGCTCGCTCGACTAGGGTACGCGGTACGAAAGCGGTGACAAGTCCCCGCACTCCAAGGAGGTCCTTCTATGGACAAATTCCCTGATTGGCTGGTGCCGATGGCTGCGACCCTGACGCAGGATCGTTTCACGGGACCGGAGTGGACCTTCGAGCGCAAGTTTGACGGTATCAGACTGATCGCGTTCAAGAATGGCACCGATGTCCAACTGTTCTCACGTAACCATCTCCCTCAGAATATTCCTTCAATAACAAATTCGCTCGCAGCGCTTCCGAATCAAGAATTAATACTTGACGGGGAACCGTGGAAAAGTTACTTATCACGTGTTCGACGTAATGTGGATTGACGGACGCAGTATTACTTCATTGCCGCTCGAGGAACGACGGGAGTTGCTCAGGGAGTTGCAACTTACCGAGCCGCTTGAACGCGTTAGTGAGCTTGGAGACAAATGTCCCTGGGAGGTCGCGACAAAGGAAGGTTGGGAAGGCGTAATAGCGAAGCGTCGCGACTCAGTCTACGAACATCGTCGCTCGCGCAATTGGTTGAAGATGAAATGCGAGTTGGCTGCAGATTTTGTTGTTGGTGGATTTACCGATCCGCAAGGTCAGCGCGTCGGTCTCGGGGCGTTGCTGGTTGGCCATCGTGAAGGTGATGACTTCTGTTTTGCCGGTAAGATTGGCACTGGTTTCGATACGAAGTTGTTACTTGAGTTGCGAGCGAAACTGGATAAGTTGGAAATCACAAAGGCACCGTTTACAAAAGGT
>QHXL01000446.1 GCA_003222935.1 Acidobacteriota bacterium | reverse complement strand
TGCCTACTGCTCCTGCCTACTGCTCCTGCTCCTGCCTACTGGCTCCCTTTCGGCGGCTTCTTGGGCGGCACCCAACGAGGAATGTCGCCATCATCGTAGCCTTCTGCCGAGGCGTCCGGAACTTTGGAAGTGCCGCCTCTCAACATCGGTGGCAGATGCGACACAGGCAGACTGACCGTCGCGATCGGATCGACGCGTCGCAGGATCGCTCCACCGCGACCTGCTACCCAGACGTTTGTACCACCACGGTAAGCGATCGAAAATAAGGACGAACTGGTGATGCTCTCCTGTAGTTCCCAGGTCTGGCCAGCGTCTTTACTGAAAATGATCTTACCCTGATCACCGACGGCAAGTACTTCATTACGATTCGCGACCGCAACTGCAAACAGGTTCGCGGTGACACCGCTCTCCAGATCTTTCCAGGTCGCGCCACCATCATCAGTGCGCAAAATAATCCCGTGCGAACCGACAATGTATCCTCGTTGTGTATCTACAAACGACACCGCATACAACCATTCTTTCAAATTACGATCGACTCGCTTCCAATTCTCGCCGCCGTCTTCAGTCCGTAGAATCGTGCCGCCCGATCCGACAATCAGACCGTGGAGCGGATCGACGAACTTCACATCCTCAAGCCAGCTCAACGTGTTTGTTTGTTGAAAGCGCCAGGTTGCACCGGCATCTTCGGTCATCCACACCGCACCGCGAGCGCCAACCACCCAGCCCTTAATCTCCGAAACAAACGAAACACCAAAAAGACTCTCGCTAGCCGGACTCGTTACCGCACTCCAGGTAACACCGCCGTTAACAGAATGAAGAATCGTGCCTTTGTCTCCAACAACCCAGCCCGCACGTTCGGTAAAAAAGGTAACTGCATTCAAAGACGCAGCTGTCGGCGAAGGTCGCACGGTCCAACTCTTGCCGCCGGTATTTGTAAACAGAATTCGACCATGTTCACCGACGGCCCAGCCATGAGAGTTATCTATGAAGAAAATGTTTGCCAGATCGTCGCGCCCGCCATGTGTAAGACGTCGCCACGACAAGCCACCGTCGTCAGTTCTCAATACAAGGCCATCCGCCCCCGCGGCCCAGCCTAACGACTCATCGGCAAAGAACACTGTTCCAAGTCGAGGACTGGTTCGCACATTAACGGGAAGCCAGATATTGCCGCCATCGCCGGTGGTCAGTACAACACCTCCCTGGCCCGCGGCCCACCCATGAAGATCATCAGTAAACGTTACTGAATAGAGATCGGTAGTTACGAGTGATTCGATCCGCTTCCACGTCTCTCCGGAATCGTCTGTTTGCACAATGGTGCCATGGTAGCCCACCACAAATGCGCGACTCGCCGAGGTAAACGTTACGCCTGTCAGAACAGAACTCGCGACTTCTTTCCGTTCTTTCCAATCAACTCCACCATTCGTGGTTGTAAGGATCGTACCTCTCGATCCAACAGCGATTCCATTTTTGCTATTTGCAAACGCGACCGAGAAAAGGTGTGCCGTGGTGTGACTTGTCTGTGCTTTCCAGGTCGTTCCACCGTCGGTTGAAGCGATGACTGCACCGAAAGTCCCGACCGCCCAACCATGTAGCGGATTATCCGGAGCAAACGTGACCCCGAAGAGATGATCACGTGTACCCGTAGTACGTGTGACCCACTTTCGGCCGCCGTTCTTCGTAGTGAGAATGGTTCCGCGAGCGCCGGAGATAACCAGACGAGATCGATCTTTAATGTAGAGGCTATACAGAGTTGTACTGGCGGGAGAGGGTTGTTCTTCCCATTCAAAGCCACCGTTTTCAGTGGTTAGTACTACTCCGTCACTACCTACCGCCCAGCCATGTTGTTTATCGGCGAAAAACTTTATTGCGTTAATCGAGTTGCCCTGGGGTAAAGGGTTCTGCCACTGCCAACCCCGCAACGGATCTTGCGCAAACGAGAGAGGCGAAATGGTCAAGACAAAAAAGGCCAGCGCCATGGCTCTGGCTGATAGGACGGCAAAATTTCTAGGTGATCTGAACAAGTTGTGGGGCACCCTGAAAATCAGAATCAATCAAATTTTGGGGAGGCAAAATTATAAAGGCCAAAGCTGTTGAAAGCGAAATGGCGAGACACCAGATCGGTCCTAATCCTCGACCGTGCCTACCTGATCGACAGCATCAAGCAGTATTGACTCATCAACTCTTTCTGCGGCTGCGATGCGTCGGGCAGCTGTGTCGGCAGCCTCCTGCACGACATGTCCGTCGTGTCCCCGGGTCCATTGCCACTTCACCTGGTGCCGGGCGGCCGCCTTATCCAGTCGCTTCCACCAATCAGGATTTGCCTTTTTCCTGAACCGACCGCTCATCGTTTCCACTACATATCTCGAATCGGTAAAGATTTCGACTTCGCAAGGTTCCGTTAACGATTCCAGTCCTACGGCCGCCGCGGCTATTTCCGCCTGCTGATTGGTAGCTCGACCCAGGTACTCACCGACAGCGCGCCAAAATCCCTTGTAGCCAAGCAAAGCCACACCGGCAGCTCGGCTGGCAACCTGTCCGTTGCCTAAACTAGATCCGTCGCAATAGATTTTTACCTTTTTGCGAGGTGGGGATTGTGTGGTTGTTTCAGTCACGTACTTCGAAAGTAGCGTAGCACGAACTCTAATGAAAACGGCATGACAGGTACGAGAGTAGAAACATGGAAGGTTCAACCGCACAATCGCCGCTCGCCTGAAGATCAGATAGAATCGAGCCGTATGTTGAAAAACACATTTGCACAGCTTGGCAAAGCCGGAAAGTTTGGGATCTACGCCGGGCGCAAATTTGTTTCCTCACCTGGTGAAGCCTTTCTTCTATGCCGAATGGCTTGGTGGATTGGGGTTTTATCGGCCACCGCGAAATGGGGACCATTACCGAAGGCCCTGAAGCTCGTCTCGGGCGACGCTCCCCGGATTCCCGAACTTGCTGACGACACAATAGCCAATCGACTGGCTGGTTCAATTGATCTTTTGCTTTCAACAGACTTCCTATTCCTGAAGCCGATTTGCTGGAAACGAGCGGCGGTATTGCGTCGCTACTTATCGAAAAATGGTTTTGCGACGCGAATCATTTTTGGGGTACGCCACGACACCGATGGAAAAGTTATCGGCCACGCGTGGCTCGAATCGAACGGCCAACCATTCCTTGAAAAATCACCGCCTGACTACGTTGTCACCTACTCCTTTCCGTGTGACGAACAGGGCACACCTAAGTTAGCGATTCTTACTTCCGAATAGCTTGCAAAAAAAAGCGAGGCACAGTTTCCCGTGCCTC
>QHXL01000445.1 GCA_003222935.1 Acidobacteriota bacterium | reverse complement strand
GATCTGTGCTGAAATGACTGCACCTGGTCTTAATCTCACAGTACAAGGGAGTACCTCACAAAATGACTTCCGACGTCATCATTCCAGTCGAGCGCATTGAAAAATCGATTCTACTAATTCGTGGCGAGAGGGTGATGGTCGATTCCGATCTGGCAATGCTCTTTCAAGTTGAGACGAAGGCATTGAATCGTGCCGTGAAGCGAAACCTTCTGCGCTTCCCCCATGATTTCATGTTTCAGTTGACTGTCGAGGAGACCAAGACCTTGAGGTTCCATTTTGGCACCTCAAAAGGAAAGGGCGGAAGGCGCTATCGTCCATATGTATTCACGGAGCATGGTGTGGCAATGCTCTCAAGTATTCTAAAGAGCGATCGGGCCATTCTGGTCAACGTGGCGATTATTCGCACATTCGTGAAATTGAGGAAAATTCTCGCGTCTCATTCAGAGCTTTCGCGGAAATTGTCTGAATTAGAAAGAAAATACGATTATCAGTTCAAGGTGGTTTTTGACGCGATTCGACAACTGATGGCTGTGCCAACAACGAGCCGCAAACCCATCGGCTTTCGCTCAAAGGCACTCAAGAAATAAGGTTTGGCAAACCGATTGCCGGACTTGAAATGGTAATCGGACTTTCCAGGCTCTGAGGTGAACTCGCTACTCCGAGAACTACCCTCGCCACAACTGACAACTGTCGCGACTCAGTTTACAATCCAACCTCCACAGTCTTCCGCAAAGAATAACTATTAAATGGAGTTGCCCTAATGAGTCACCTACAAAAAACTCTGGTTGCCATTCTGCTGTTAATAGCGCTTGCCGTTGCAACCATCTTTGGTCAAACAGGACAAGGCTACGACCAATCCAGTCTCGACAGGAACACTTCCGCGTGTACCGACTTCTATCAGTATGCGAACGGCGGCTGGTTAGCCGCGAATCAGATTCCTGCTGCCTATTCGAGTTGGGGAATTGCCAACATCCTCGATGAAAAGAATCGCGAAGTGCTGCACGACATACTTGAATCCGCAGCGAAGAACACCAAGGCAGCTAAAGGAAGCAGTGAACAGAAGGTGGGCGATTACTACGCAACCTGTATGGACGAAGCGAAGGTTGAGGCTGATGGTATCAAGCCTCTGGCGGCCGAGTTTGATCGGATCGCAAAGATCAATGATCAGGTGTCCTTGCAGGCCGCCATCGCCTATTTCCACTCGATGGGTCTTCATGCACTCTTCAATTCCGATTCGACCCAGGATTTCAAAAACAGCGCAGAAGTTACTTTTGAAGTCTTTCAGGGCGGACTGGGCCTGCCCGATCGCGACTATTACTTCAGAACTGACGAGAAGTCGAAAGCGACGCGCGACGAGTACGTTAAGCACGTCTCCAAAATGTTTGAGTTGCTGGGCGATGATCCGGCTAAAGCAGCAGCCAACGCACAAACAGTGATGCAGGTGGAAACAAAACTAGCCGAGTCGTCGCTGACGCGTGTTGAGATGCGTGATCCGGAGAGGCTGTATCACCGGATGAAAGCCGTCGAAGTCAAAACGCAGTATCCGAACTACGACTGGACCGCTTACATGCAGAAACTGGGTGTCAATCCACAAGGCGACATCAACGTGGCGACACCGGAGTTCTTCAAAACCGTTAACCAGCAAATTGGCAGTGTCCCGTTGGCTGACTGGAAAACCTATTTGCGCTGGAACCTTATCAACAACACAGCGCCTGCTTTGTCGTCAGCTTTCGTTGACGAAGACTTCAATTTCAGGGGCAAGGTTTTGCAAGGCTCAAAAGAGAACTTGCCTCGATGGAAACGTTGTGTTGCCGGAACTGATCGAGTTCTGGGTGAAGCGCTTGGCGAGGTTTATGTGAAGAAGGCATTTCCGCCATCCGCCAAGGCACGCGCGCTGGCAATGGTCCATAATCTGGAAGCGGCTTTGAAAGACGACATCAACACGCTGGGCTGGATGGGTGAAGCCACTCGCAAGCAGGCAATCGTCAAGCTCGAGGCATTTCTAAACAAGATTGGTTACCCGGATAGATGGCGTGACTACTCGTCGTTGGAAATCGATCGTCGATCCTATGTGCTCAATCGTTCGCGTGCCGGTGCATTCGATAAGCGACGAGACTTAAGTAAGATTGGTCGACCAGTCGATAAGAACGAGTGGATGATGTCGCCACCGACGGTCAACGCTTACTACAATCCGCAGATCAACGAGATAGTTTTTCCGGCGGGAATCCTTCAGCCGCCTTTCTTCGACGCCGAAGCAGACGATGCTTATAACTACGGCGGAATGGGTTCAGTAATCGGCCACGAAATGACGCACGGTTTCGACGACCAGGGTGCACAGTTTGACGCAACCGGAAACCTTGCGAACTGGTGGACCGAGACTGATCTAAAGAACTTCAAAGAACGAGCTGAATGTATCGTCAATCAGTTTAGCGGCTTCGAAGTTGAGAAGGGCCTGAATCAAAACGGCAAACTGGTTGTCGGTGAATCCATTGCCGACCTCGGTGGCCTGGTCGTGGCTTACGCGGCCTACCAGAAAGCAATGGAAGGAAAACCGAAAAAGGTGATCGACGGATTCACGCCCGAACAACGTTTCTTCCTCGGTTACGCTCGTGGTTGGGCCACAAACACTCGACCGGAACTTGCACGGATGTTGACCAACGTAGATCCGCATCCATTACCGAAGTTTCGTGTGAATGGTCCACTTTCAAATATGCCGCAATTCGCAGCAGCGTTTTCATGTAAAGCGGGCGATGCGATGGTACGTGCTGAAAAGGATCGTTGCCAGATTTGGTAGTAAACGGAATGTTGCCAGGTATCAATTTTGTTTCACGAGATAGGAGAATGTCCATGAGTTGCCTCAAGCGTAGTTCCAGTTTTCTGTTCGCCAGTTTGCTTCTTATCAGCTTCATTGCGGGTGTTACGGCCCAGGTTGTCGTTCCGCGTCCGAGTCAGAAGGCCAGCGTCATGCAAACTATCGGAGTTACAGACGTAACGATCACCTACTACCGGCCCGGTGTTAAGGGACGAAAGATCTGGGGCGACCCGCTTCCCGAGCAAGCTGCCGAGGTTAAAGGTGAAGCGACACTCGATGATCAGAACAAGCGTCCCAAGGAGGCGGTGATAGTTCCCTACGGCCATGTCTGGCGCACCGGCGCAAATGACGCGACCATGTTTGTCGTTTCAGACGACGTGCTGATCAATGGTCAAAAGTTGGCGGCGGGAACTTACAGCCTGCACACCATCCCGACCAAAGATGAATGGACCATCGTATTCAACGGGACCGCGAATCAGTGGGGGAGTTTCCAGTACGATCCGGCGAAAGATACTCTGCGTGCGTCACTGACAATTCAGCCAGGGCGGTTCTTCGCTGGGAGAAGTTGCGACTGCCATTCACGGTTTCAGTTGCGGATGTGAATGCAACGACGCTCGCTCGTATGCGTAAGACTATCTCCGAGGCTAAACCGGACGACTGGCGTACGCCGGTGCAAGCCGGAAATTGGGTGACCAGTAATAGCATTACGACGGATGACGCCGAAGGTATGGCGTGGATCGAGCAGTCGATCAAGATCAAATCAACGTTCCAGAATCTTTCTGCTAAAGCCAACGCGCTCTACCGCCTCGGCAAAAAAGAAGAAGCCTTTGCGGTGGGTGAACAAGCGATTCAGCAGGGCAAAACCGACAAGGTGAACACTGCGGCGTTCGAGAAACGATTGGCAGATATGAAGGCAGGAAAGATCTAAGCTGCAAAAAAGCCATCCACAGATTGCGCAGATTACGCGGATTTACGAAAACTGAAGACCAAAATAAGTCGGAAATTTTGTCTGCGTAATCTGTGGATTTCATAGATATGGGTGTAGCAAAACTAACTGACCAAAACACGATCGTTCCCGACAGCAAGTACGCCCTTGTCGAACGTGAACGTCGTTATCTGCTCCAGGACTTACCGGAGGGTATCAGTCGGGCCGACCACCACCTTCAGATCACTGACAACTACATCACCGGCACTCGGCTTCGCATTCGCAAGGTTCGAGATCCTCGAACAAACAAGTGGACTGTGAAGTTCACGCAAAAGTTTGCTCCCGAACCTGCTGACCTCTCGCGCACCATCATCACAAACACGTATCTCAACGCAGTCGAAGCTGAAACGTTTTCAGTCTTTGATTCGAACGAGATTAGAAAGAATCGTTACTACTTCGAGTACGAGGGTCGAAGGTTTTTAGTTGATATGTTTCTCGGCGATCTATTCGGCCTCGTGCTTGCCGAAGTGAGTTTCGACACGGATGAGGAGTTGCTCGAGTTTCCGAAACCGTCCTTTGCTCTTGCTGATGTGACGAACAATGAAGTGTTTAGTGGTGGTCGTCTAAGTCAACTAACATTCGCGGAAGTTCGTGACGAGATCGTTCGCCAACAACTCATTTCCAAACCTCACGTCGCTTAGGGACAACGCAAAGTTCTCTGGCTAGAAGTACGTCACTAGAAGGGTACAAGTTGGGAAGGGGGCAGAGCGACTCTACCGAGAACTCTAATTAGAGGACCCGAGCGTCGCCCCCGCTGTCTCATTTGAGGGCCTGATAGTCTTCAACGGTTATCCTGGGCTTAGGAGGACAAGGTCAGCGGGGGCGCGCTTTGATTCGCCTGTATAGGTATTTGTAGAGCCGCTCTGCCCCCTTCCCAACTTGTACTTTTCTAGTGAGGTATTTGTAGCGCTGAAAAGCGTTCGTCTGCGGATC
This sequence comes from Acidobacteriota bacterium, assembly GCA_003222935.1. GTDB lineage: Bacteria > Acidobacteriota > Blastocatellia > Pyrinomonadales > Pyrinomonadaceae > PSRF01. Next base: position 2,501 of record QHXL01000445.1, on the reverse strand, counting down.
TCCCGACCTTTTCGGGTCTAATCAAATTCCTGCTCTTGTACCAAAAGTTGTTGCTCCGCAACTAGCTTGGGCTAGAATTAGTCAACGCCTTCGGAGTAAATTCAACTTCTATATGAAAACAGATAAGACACATTATTTCGCCGCCGTTATGCTAGTCGCGCTTGCCGCGCTTTCGGCCGGCTGTCGCAAAAGCAACACAAACTCAGGCGTTAGCGCGCCGACATCTTCCGCCGCTCCTTCTGCGGTTCAACCAGACTTGAATCATCCTGAAGGCGGAACTGCGGTCCTTGCTGAAACGAAGTACTTCAAAGGATCAATTGGCGACGCTCTCGACCTGCAGATGAAACTCATCCGTTCGGGCGATCAATTGAACGGCAGTTATTCCTATCAAAAGATTGGCACCAAGATCAGTTTGCGCGGAACGGTCGATAAGGAAGGCCACGTCTCAATTGATGAGTTTGACCCCGCCGGAAAACAGACGGGATTATTCAAAGGTTTCTGGAAAACAGAAGCGGCAGACGGACTGGTGACGATTGCTGGAAACTGGTCGAAGCCCGTTGGTGAGAAGACCGATGATAAAAAGACGGCGTTTTCGGTTCACGAGGAACCAATCTCACTGACCGGCGATTCTGACTTTGTCACAAAGCAGATCAAGGAAAGCAACAAGAAGCTGGTCTACGAGATTACTGCTCAATATCCGCAGATTACAGGCAGCAGCAATGCAAACTTCGAGAAGTTTAATCTAGCGGCGCGCAGCCTGGTGACGAAAACGGTTGCAGACTTCAAGAAAGACATGGCCCTGGAAACGGGAGAAGAGCAGCGTCCTGAAAACTCAATGGGTAGTAGCCTGGATATCAGTTACAAGATTGCCCTCGCCCAGGACGATCTAGTCAGCATGTCGGTTGCGGTGGCGAGTTATTACCAGGGTGCAGCCCATCCTAACTCGTACTCTGATTCGCTTAATTATGATTTGAAGAATGCCAAGGTCCTAAAGCTTGCTGATCTGTTCAAACCGGGCGCGAAATACTTACCATCCCTCGCCACTTATTGCATAGCGGATTTGAAAAAGCAGTCGAGTGAAAAAGGTCTTGACGATAGTTCTATCAACACCGGCGCTGGTCCAACTGCGAAGAATTATCGAAGCTGGACAATCTCGAAACAAGGACTGGGCGTGAATTTTGATGCCTATCAAGTTGGTCCTTACGCAGCCGGTCCCCAGTTTGTGCTGGTGCCGTATTCGGCGATTAAGGATTTAATAAATCCGGAGGGGCCAATCGGACAGTTTGCTAAGTAGGGAGTGTTCGGCAAATGAACAAGGCGACGGGGCTCGTGATAGTTATCGCTGGTTGTTGTTTGATCGTCTTTGGGCTGCTGGTTTACTCGGGAGTGCTCAGTTGGTTCGGTCGCCTACCCGGCGACATACGTTACGAAGGTGAGAATACGAGAGTCTATTTCCCGCTCGCGTCGATGTTGCTTATCTCGATTGTGCTGAGTCTGCTGTTTTATGTCGTGCGTAGATTGTTGTAGGGGCGCCACTCCGGGGCGCCCCTTTTGTAGATGCGGGTCCGATTGAGAAGGGCGCCTCTTTTCGGTGGAATGGAAGGCGTGGAATTGAAAAAGGGGCGCCCACGGAGTGGCGCCCCGACAATTATGCGGCTTCGGTCACGTACTCACGCGCGTGAGTCTTAGCGAAGTACGTGGCTAACAGAAATGCCGCGAACATGATCGCTGCGCCTGTCCAGAACGTCACAAACAAAGAATGATCGCTCATGAAGTGTGGAATGCCATCTACGCCGACGTGCGGCACATTGCTATTTATTAAAACGGCCGCCAGCGATGGTCCAACCGCACGCGCCAGGCTCGCGACTGACTGAGTGACTCCTAGCACCGTACCTTGCTCAGCCGCGCCTACACTTTTCGACGCGAGGCTGGTTAACGCCGGAGTCGCCAGCGAATTACCCATCGAGAATATCCCGCCACCGATTAACAGCCCGGCCAGCCCGCCGGCCGTCGGTCCAACCATAGGCACTGCGAACAAGCTAATCGCAAAGCAAAGTGCTCCGAAGATCACTAACGGCAATTCACCAAAGCGCTTCACGAGTTTTCCAATCAAACCACCCTGGATCACAACTGCGATCAGGCCGACATAAGCGAAGAGGTAACCTGTGTGCTGTGCGTTGTAACCAAAGCGAAACATCGTGTAGAGGGAAAACGAGGTGGTCATGATTGAAAACGCCACGATGAAGAGAAAGTAGATAGTCAAAACAAAAGAGAGCTTTGGATCTTTAAGCGATTGGATCATTATGGCGAGACCTCGTCCTCTCGCCGCAGATTGTCTCGCTGGATGATCCTTCGTCACAGTTTCAGGAAGGGTGAAATAAAGCAGCAGTGCATTGGCGAAACAGAGACCCGCAGCAAAGAAGAAGGGAACGTGAATGCCCCACTTGCTCAATATCCCGCCGATTGCCGGGCCAAAAATGAATCCGAGGCCAAAGGCGGCT
>QHXL01000444.1 GCA_003222935.1 Acidobacteriota bacterium | reverse complement strand
CTCATTTATTTCTTATGGCGTGGCGATGTGGCCGGCGGCGCTTGCTAAGCGAAAATCTCCCTACTACGATTAAATTCAAGCCCCATGAAACCGAGTCGTGCCCAGTATCGATTGCTGCACCTGATTGCCGCTAGCAGCCTGGATTTTCATTCGTGGCCCTATCCACGTTTCCAGGTGCCGAGTGATGGAGGGCTGAACGCTGCCTTTGGGTTCAGCGAAGAGACGGCTAAATCAGTTATCGAACGCGAGTGGGTAAGGCTTCGGAAACTAAACACCTCAACACTTGAAACCTTAGCAAGTTACTGGCTAACCGACGTGGGTCAGGGACTCGAAGAGGAAATCTGCTTGAAGTGGACTCGCGGGGGCCGGGGATTTCTGCGGACAGAACACGACCATGAATATGGGCCAAGGCGCAATTGGGACAAAGACGCTACGGAGATCCTCGGGGGCAAGTTGATCTGTCTCGACTGTGGTCGCCGCGTGCCTTGTGTGTCGATAAGGTCAGAGGTTCACTCCGCGAATCTGTTTGATGATTACTATGGCCCGGTGTGCAGCGCGCACATGGATGTGGTGTTAAAGCGTCGTGGGTGGCCGTGGGTTCGTCGATCGGCAGCGTGAGTGCGAGCCAAGAGATCCTTCGCGGGAATTCGTGCTCTTTTTCGTCATTCGGCTTAAAATGTAGGCGTTCTCCTACTTCCTCCCGAAGGAGTCTTTTCTCTCCGAAAAATCACTCAAATGAGAGTCATGATTCTGCGCGACGGCCAACAGTACGGGCCGTATAACGAGCAACAGCTCCAGCAACATATCCGAGATGGCGTCATCTCAAAAACAGATCTCGCCTGGACCGAAGGTCAGTTCGATTGGTTGCCAATCCAGTCAGTACTTGATCCGATTGCGCGCTCAGGCAATTTATGTCCTCAGTGTAAAGGTCCGCTACTTTTGCAGGTAGAAAACCCTCAACGCAGTACAGGTATCATCGTGATTGTTCTGGGGATTCTTTTAGCTCCATTTTGTGTAGGGATTATCTTGCTTGTGTGGGGATGGTCTTTAAGCAGTGAGACTCGAAGGACTTGGCACTGTCGAGGTTGTGGCAGGATGTTTCCCGCCTGATGAACAGTGTCGTGGGTGGCGTTCGTTTCCGGCGGAAATATATCTAGTTTCACTTAACTTAGCCGTCAAAGAGCGATGTTTGTTTGCTCGGTTCGGGTGGTAGAAAATTGTAAGCTCTGATCATTTGTTTCGGCGCCTCCTCATGATCCGTGGCGTGGATCATGTAGTACATCACTGCGCGACCTTGCGGATCTCTGTAGATGGGCCAAGCTTTCACTGACCAGTAATTCAGTTCATTTCTAAATCGATAAACGACTTCGTCCTTGCATTTTTCTGCACTCATTGTGAAGAGTCTTGACCAATCATCCCTGCCCCACCAATCTTTGAGAATCTGAGTGTTACGGATCCCGGCAATTGCACGTCCTAGCCAAGCGATTGGAAAAAAGTAGAAGAGTTCTACTTTTCTCGCTTCGCGTTTGTAAGCAGCAACAGCTTTCACTGTAGACCAATGACATTCAAACGTTCTTTGATCGAGCAGACAAAATGTAGCTTCTTTCTCTCTGATACTCCGTCTATCGAGGAATTCTCGAAGTCTTAGGTTGCAGTCACCAGGATAGATTTCGATCTGCCGGTCTGAATGCTCAGCTTTTAACATTTCTAAGCGATGGACACTGGAACTATTTAGTTCGAACAGGTGAAACTGACGTAACCACTTCGGTTGAATTTCCAGAACCAATTTGGCAGCCCACATTTCTGGATTCTCAGACTCTTGCGGCCCAGCAAACGCGTCGATGTAAGCCCCATGTTTTGTGATCATGAGGAAGTAATACAAGTATCGAGAAATGAGTCGTGCTTTGTTTTCAGTCCAAATAGGCCGCTTGATCTGAGGAACAAGTGGTTCGTGGTCTTCGGGTCTTCGTTCAGGTAGAGGAAAGAGAAGGTCGGGATCGTCGGGCATCTGGTCCTCCAGGTGGGAGATTGTGGACCGCTTTGTTGTTTAGTACCTCTTCAATTAAGCGAACTCGCAACTGCTTATCAGTGGGAAACGGCTGGCGCTGAATTCGAGGCATTTCATCGTAAGTTCGACCATGAAGAGTGCGGCCATACTTGCTTTTTTGGCGACCGCCCCATTGCTTGAAGAAAAAAGGAACATCTGCTTGTCGGCAATCGGCATAGACGCTGTCTACCCACTCTTCCTTCATAGGTCGTGCTCCTGGTCCGCTTTCCCCCCCTACTATGACCCAGTGTATTCCCGTTAGATTAAGGTGGCCCACATCCTCAAGTAAAGGCTCAACCGACAAAAACCTTACGCTGGCGTTTGCAGATCTCAGTTCGTCAATTCGAGGAACACCATGCTTGGTATCCTCTACGCTAACTCCCCACCAAATGTGCTCAGCCCTGGCCGCCAAGGCCAGTTCATTATTAAGAAGTGTCTTCAACCGATCCGAACGCTTTGTGAGGACCTGATACGTATGCCAATTTGCCGCCATCATCACGTCTACAACGCTCTTAACATAATCGGCAGGTACCCCTTCCTGGAACAAGTCACTCATAGAATTCACAAAAACCATACGTGGTTTTGTCCAAGTAAGCGGTTCCGCGAGCTTTTCTGGCACCAAGCGCAAATCGAATCCCTGTTCATATGGATGCTCAGGCACACCGCGAAAACGTTCAGCGAAAGTCTCTGCGTAGCAGTGCTTACATCCTGGACTTATCTTTGTGCAACCTCTCACCGGATTCCAGGTGGTTTCGGTCCATTCAATTTTGGAATTGTTGCTCATAAGGAAAAACTACCAGAAAGATTTTCGGAACGGATAGTACTGAAATTCTCACGCTGCGACAGGATCGGTAGTGAGTTGCTTGATCCAATTGCGAAAAGAA
>QHXL01000443.1 GCA_003222935.1 Acidobacteriota bacterium | reverse complement strand
AGCATGTGAAATGTCGCGATCGGAAAGTCCCATCTGTCGCATCTCTGCTTCCGCTACTTTCAACATTGCATCGTCGGCTAATGGATCGGTTGGGAAGAAGGTCAGCCAGTCCTGGTACCCTTGTGCAGCCTGGATCAGTCCGCTCGTTGTTCCCTCAAGGAAAAATGAGTCGGCAATTGCCAGCTTAGCGAGAGGAAGAAATGCTGAATCGGGATAGGTATTGATGATAGTTGCAAAAAGGAGACGACCGGTATCGAAGTGCTGTTTTCTTACCTCTTTGGCTGCCTCTTCAAACAAAACCCGATCTCGACCCGCGACCGCAGCGCCAGTGAGTTCCGCGTACTTGTCCTCGCCTCCACCGCCGAAGAGTCCGAATAGCTTGCCCTTCTTTTTCTTGTTGCTCGAGGAACTCGATGCCGAGGCCCCACGTGCACTCGCAGTTTGTTGTAAGGCTGTCTCAACCCGAGGGCTCAATTCAGCCACTGATGCTTCCAGGCGATCGATTGAGGCTGGATCGAATTTATCTGCGCGATCATTCTTTGCGCGGATGTCGTTCACTTCGTTCAGGAGCGCAGAAACTTCTTTCTCTAATCCTTTCAGACGCACGTACGGATCGTCCGCGTTGGGTTTGCTCTTGTCATCGCTCTTTTTGGCAGGTCCCATGGATGAGATTGCACTGCCAAGCGAGCGACGCATCGATTCGCATTTGGACCCGAGAACTTCCAGGCGTTGGGCGGTTGACAACTCCGTCTGACCACCTGGTCGTTGCGCCAGTGTGGTAGATGCCAGCCCTGTTAATAAAAGACAGAAGACCAGCAAACTGATAAAGCGAGACGTCATAAAATCAACCTCCGACAAAACTTGTTTTCTTTCGCGTTAGTAAGGATTCCAGCTATCGGATTCACTTTCGGGCGTTCCGGTTCGCCTTAGCTGGAATAAAATAATTCACTAAACCCACTGAACCGTGGCATTACGAAGCTCTTTTACGGCCTCCTCGGCACTTTCAGCGCCAAAAATTGCCGAGCCGGCTACGATAATTTCGGCCCCTGCTTTCACTACAGTTTCAATGTTATTGCGTTCGATGCCACCGTCAATTTCAATGCGAACATTCAACTGACGATCAGTGATCAACTGTCGTAAACGTCTGACCTTTTGGATCGACTCGGGAATGAACTTTTGACCACCAAAACCCGGATTGACCGACATTACGAGCACGTAATCAGCAAACTGCAAGGCTTCCTCGACCGCTGACACGGGCGTCGCTGGATTTAGTACGACCCCTGCCTGAGCCCCAGCAGATTTAATCGACATCAACGTTCGATGCAAGTGTGGATCAGCCTCGACGTGAACGGAGACCATGCTGGCGCCCGCGCTGACAAACTGTTCAGCGTAACGACCAGGTTCACTAATCATCAGATGAGTGTCGAGCGGTAGCTTTGTTGCGGCTGCCAGGGACTTCACTACTGGTAAACCTATCGTGATGTTGGGCACAAAATGTCCGTCCATCACATCGACGTGGAGAATATTCGCTCCACCACGTTCGACCGCCGCGATCTCTTCGCCCAAACGGGAAAAGTCGGCTGACAAGATCGAAGGCGCGATATCGATATTTCTATTCTTCTGCATTCAAATTCAGCTCAACTTAGACTTATCGAAGCTGTCTATTTGAGTTGGATGCCGGGCGGACTGGGCTTGGGAGCAACCGGTCTGCGATTTTCGTTACCGGTCGGCTTGGAATTTGAATTAGTGTTGCCTCGAGGAGTTGCGTTGTCGTTTTCTCCCACGGTAACGGTCGGTCGATTTGCGTTGGGAGTTCTATTAGCGTTTGCCGGTTTGTTGCTGTTGCTATTTCCGTTCGCGTTTGCATTTCCATTCGCATTCGCGTTCTCATTCTTATTCTTCGGCCGTTTGGGCTTGTTTTCGTTGGTATTTGTCGACGCGTTTGTATTGGAAGTTTCGTCCGGCTTAACCGTCTCCGGTGTCTCACCTTCCTTAGTAGCCCGGCTGATGTCCATTGCGACTGTCTGACCGGCTTTCACAACCTCACCAGGACGGGGCAATTGAAACAACACAGTGTCAGGTTTTGCTTTATTCGGTCGGGTAGCGCGTACGCGGAAGTTGAGATCAGCCTCGGCGAGAATTTTTTCGGCCTCGAACCTATCCTTACCGACGACGTCAGGGACCTTCACTTCAGGACTGCGCAGCGACAGGTAAACAGTAGTAACGACTCCGAAAAGGAAAGCTATCGCGATCGCAATTACAATCGTGATTCTTCTGAAGATTGAGAGCACTCTGTTGACTAAACTCAATGAATTTGACCGTCTCACCCATCGAAACGAGGGCAAGGTTAAGACCGGATTCGCAGTCTAGCACCCGATCTAACAGGTCGCAAGCGAGTGTTCTGCGGGTAGTGGTTCATTCTCAGTTCTCTGAGGAATTCTCAGCGACTTCTGAGCAGCAAACAATCAACTTCTTGCTTTTGTAGGAAACTTTCGCCTCGGCTTCGCCACCGGATGTGAGGCGAAGCCGTTAAGGATCATTTTGGTTGCTGCTCTGCTGCCCTGCGTGTCGGCGAGCGAAGAGACCCAGAGTCTGCTGAGGATGAGCAGAGAGAAGCCAATCTCTTCAATCCCTTTCAAGCACAGCCATAAAGAACCCGTCCGTTCCATCCCGATGTGGCCATGTTCTAACCGTGCGTGACTGTTTGAACTTTTCCGTAGACTCAAGAAAAAGTCTGACTACATCTTCATTCTCCTCAGTTTCGACCGAGCAAGTCGAATAAACCAGGTGACCGCCCGTCTTCACTACTTGTGCTGCATTCTTAAGAAACTGGACCTGCTGAAGAGCGAGTCCGGCAATGTCGGCGGCGGTAATGTGCCAGCGGATTTCAGGGTTGTGTCGGAACGTTCCTGTCCCCGAACAAGGAGCGTCGACCAGTACGGTATCGAATGAACCCGATTGAAACGGTAGAGATTTCGAAGCATCGAGTAGCAGCGGGGCGACCCGTTCGAGTCGTTGTCCGGCAACCAACTTGATTACCGTCTCCAGACGACGAGTCGACATATCGCTCGACACAACAAGCCCGCTGCTCTTTTCCGCTATCAAAGTCGTCTTCCCACCAGGCGCCGAACAGAGATCGAGAACGTGCGTGCCAGCGACCGTGGCGACAGTCTCAGCAACGAACTGCGACGCTTCATCCTGCAGATAGATTTGTCCGGTATCGGCGAGTGCACGGAGCAGCGGAGAACCAGTGGAAGTGCGCCAGGCATGA
>QHXL01000442.1 GCA_003222935.1 Acidobacteriota bacterium | reverse complement strand
TGCCTCCACAACCAGCACAACGCCATCGACGTCCGGCGCCAGCATCTCCGCTTCACACGATGCGCCCAGCGACGGACAATCAATAAGGGTGTAAGAAAAGTTAGCTGCTAACGCTTGCAACGGATCGAGGCCCCACTCCAGATCTTCGCGCCAGGGCTTTTCCTTATTCGATGGCGTTCGGCCACCTTCATCTGAGGTCTTACTTGCGAGTAACCAAAGGTTCGCGACACTGGTTTGCGCGAAACGACCTGGTATCTTCATGAAGTCGGCAACACGCAAATCACGTAACGCCGGCGCCTGGACCACGGCAGTACGCTTCCCTGTTTGCGTCGCCAGTTTCTCAGCGAAAAAGTGCACGACGTGACTAACCCCTTCACCTTCGTTAGCCGCCGTGAAAGCAATGACCGAACCACCACCACGCCGCATGATCTCCGAACGCCCGTCAGTCAGCAGGAACTGCATTCCTGGTTGAGAGTCGTGTTGAAGAATTGAATAACTGCACTATGTTTCACCCCTCATCCGCGTGAGCGAGCCTCGCGATCCAAACTAGCAATCACAGGCAGACCGGTCAGAAGCTCAAGCTCTCGTGGCGTGTGGACTGTTTCACGAAACAACTCGGCGACGAACAACGCACACAGACTTACAAAGAAAGCCAGGAAGAAACCCAGCGCCAGGGTTAGACCGCGATTGGGCTTGGCCGGCGCTCGTTGTGTCACCGGCGTCTCTGCGAGTGAAACGTTTGTGATCTTCTTCTGGTCCAGTTCATCCGCAATGCGGGCTTCTTCCTGCTTCTTCGCGTACAGCTGATAATTGCCTTCGACCTCTTTCACTTGACGTTCCAAATCAGTGTGCTCTTTAGTCGCCTGGTCGAGACGTTCCAGCACCAGCTTGTATTGTTCGACCTGCTGTTTGAGATCGTCGCGACGTGCCTGACCGCCGACTAGTTCGAGACGCGCCTTCGCCATCTCGGTTTCCAATGTTTGACGGAGCGGGTTAAGGTCTGACGATTGCTCGACTGAAGTTGCTTTCTTTGACTCTTCAAGCGTGGCGGTGGTGTCTTTGATTTGCTGATCGACTTCTTTTACCAGACGGTCGTCCTCAGGAAACTTCGTCAACAACTGGGTGCGCCGATTCTTCAACTCGAGCAACATGGTACCTAGACGTTCGATCGAGTATTGATTCGGCAAAGACCGGCTCTGCGTATTAACTCGGACCGGGAGCCGATCCAGCTGTTGTTGGAGCTTAGTTATCCGTTCGACCGTGTCTTTGACTAAGCCGATCGACTCAAGATATTTGGACCGAACCTCGGCGATCTTTTGCAGGTTCAGTTGCTTCTCCTGGTCGAGCGAGATGAAATCCTTCTGCTTTTGAAAACTGGCCAGGTCGGTTTCAACCTGCTGGAGTTGATTGCCGAAATGGGTGGTCTGAGTTTGAAAAAACTCCGTGGCGCCTGGTGGCCGGTGCAACTTGAGATGTTTTTCCAGGTAGAGATTCGCGAGATTTTGCAGCACCGGATGTCGGACTTCTTGGTCGGGCTGATCTCGAGGTCTTTTTCCAGACGAAGGTCCGCTCTTTCGACCGCGGGAACGTTCTTACTCCAGATTGAACTTGGCGCTTGTTTGTCGAGGCCGCTCTGTTTGACTACTTGTTCCAGCAAATCCTTGCTGGTAAGGGACGCGATCTCTGAATTGATTTGGGTTTCGGTTACCTCGCCCCTCTGTTGAGTATTCGTGGACTCGCCGCTAATCACGGCATCAGCGCGAGCGTTCTTTACGAGGATCCGCATCCGTGATTGGTATTGGTTGGGAAGAAAGAGTGCCAGGGCAATGGTGAGCGAGGCGATTGCTCCGAATAGAGTCAGTACAATCCACTTTCGCAGAAAGACTATGGTGACGATCTCCCGAAACGTCCAACTTGAGGCGCTGTGAGAAATTGTCAGCCGATTGGTATCTCGACCGCGTGATTGGTGGATTAGGGACATACCGATCTTCAAAGTCAGATGAACTCACACAAGCACCATTCAGGTACTTGTGTAATGCTTGAAAAGAGAGAGCCCGGCGCGCATATCCATCGCTAGGGAAATGCGTAACACAAACAATCGACCTGGTTGTTTAGAAGATAAACGTCTAAAGGAGTGGAGATTCCAAACGTGGGTGTGAACGCGTAGTAGTTTGCAATGCGGAGGTAAGACTTGACGCAGAAGTTTGCTGCGCGGGCCTTGTAATGCGTTAATGCAAGAGCATCATCAAACGTGGAGTTCGCGCCAGTAATTTGTTGATCGTCATGTCGAACACACTATTGGACTGGGCAGTTGTGTGCTCGCTAATTTACAAACTTAAATGGACTAATGGAGCTGATAATGAAAACTCTGCTAATGCTTTTTCTTCTGTTCGGTTGTAGCTCGATCTCCATCGTCGCTCAGAAGTTCGACAAGTTAGCTCTTACACCGCCGATGGGCTGGAACAGTTGGAATAAATTTGGATGCGATGTCAATGAAGGACTAATCAAAGAGACTGCGGACGCGATGGTTGCTAGCGGCATGAAAGACGCCGGTTATCAATACATCGTTATCGACGACTGCTGGCACGGCGCTCGTGACAACCTCGGGTTTATCCAACCCGATGCCACACGTTTTCCCTCTGGTATGAAAGCGTTAGCCGATTATGTACATGCGAAAGGGCTGAAATTTGGTATCTATTCCGATGCTGGCTCGAAAACTTGCGGCGGTCACCCGGGCAGTCGAGGTCACGAGTACCAGGATGCACTCAGTTACGCTCGATGGGGTGTCGATTATCTGAAATATGATTGGTGCAACACCGAAGGACTGAGCGCTCAAGGCGCGTATACGACTATGCGCGACGCGCTGTTCGCCACCGGACGCCCAATCGTCTTCAGTCTCTGTGAATGGGGCAACAATAAACCATGGGAGTGGGGAAAAACGGTGGGCCACCTCTGGCGTACGACGGGCGACATTTTTAACTGCTTCGATTGTATAAAGGACCACGGCACCTGGAAAGCCTGGGGCGTATTGCAAATTCTGGATATGCAGAAAGACTTGCGCCAACATGCGGGTGCAGATCACTGGAATGATCCTGACATGATGGAAGTCGGGAACGGGATGAGTGAGAATGAAGATCGAGCTCATTTTTCGCTATGGGCCATGCTGGCGGCGCCGCTAATTGCCGGTAATGACCTCCGTAAGATGAGCGGTCAAACCCGGGAAATTCTGACCAACAAAGAAGTCATAGCTGTTAATCAGGATCAGTTGGGTATTCAAGGATTCAAGTACGCAAGTAGAGAGAACGTAGAAATCTGGGTTAAACCACTGTATGGCGGAGATTGGGCGGTATGCTTCCTAAACCGGGGAACCACATCTCAAAAAATTGAAATGGATTGGAGCGCGGAACCGATTAAGGACGACTTATCCAAACAAGAATTGAACGCTCGCAGTACTCCTTATCAAATTCGCGACCTCTGGAAGGACAAACGCAGCACAACGAAGGAGCCGTATGAAGTCATCGTCCCGGCTCACGACGTGGTGCTGCTGAGGTTAAGCGCCAGCAAATCCAGAGGTTAGGTATCGGTTTTCATCGGAGTTAGCCGCTAACGCTTGTTTGATTGACGATACCCTCTCTGAAATTTCCAATTGCATTTCTGCTGAGATAAGGCCGAGGTCACGCACCCCACTTCCCCACAATGAGTCCGATGATCATTCCACCGACGGCACCCAGGATAAGGATCGGTGCGTAGGCTTTGGTGATGATCGCGTCTGGCAGACTTAACAAGATTCCGGAGACGAGACCTTGAGCCCACGACGGCAACGGCAGACGAGCCGCACCGATAACAAAACCGATGGCGAAGCGATTGAGAAACGCCCCCGTCAACGCCGCGGTCTTATTAGAGAAGGACAAGGGAATCATTGAGGCAGCAGAGAGCGCGCCATAAACGAGACCGCAGATCGTTCCGAGCAAGATGCGGGACATGGGGCCTCCAATACCTGGATGAAATAACGGCCCCGATTAAACCACGCCCCAGACTCGGCCTTCAACGCCATTAACCTGCAGTGGATTTGATCACGGCTCAATGAGAACCTTAATCGATTCACGATCATTCATCGCACGGTAGCCGTCAGGCACTGCATCAAGATTTATGGTGCACGCACGGGAGCAGGACCACCTGCGATGGTGACGTTCTTATAGAACGATTCATCGCCCAAAGGAATCGTTGGGTCCTGGGGTACGCCGACACGACCAACCGCGCCGCCGGCACGAACAATTCCCAATGCGGTGGCAGTAGATTGCTCCAGGCCGACGCATTCGAGTACTGAGTGAGCGCCCAAGCCGCCAGTTATCGCAAGGACTCGCTCGACGGCTTCGGCACCTCGTTCTTTCACCACATCGGTCGCGCCAAATTCCTCAGCCAACGCAATGCGATCTGGATGATGGCCCAAAATGATGATCTGATCTGCGCCAAGTCTGCGCGCCGCTATTACACCACACAGTCCTACCGCGCCGTCACCAACAACCGCCGCAGTTTTGCCAGGCGCAACTTTCGCAGTGACGGCCGCGTGATGACCTGTGCCCATTACATCCGAAAGAGTAAGTAGCGACGCCATTAGTGCGTCATCTTTTGCCACCGGCAAAGAAAAGAGTGTTCCATCGGCGAGAGGGATGCGAACGGCCTCGGCCTGCGCACCTGCGACTTCCGCGTTGCCGAAGAACCCACCATGAATGCATGCCGTTTGTAATCCATCGGCGCAGAACTCACAGGTTCCGTCTGACCAGGCGAAAGGCATGATGACGAAGTCGCCGCGTTTTATCTTTCGAACGTCCTCGCCGACGTCTTCGACAACCCCAATGGCCTCATGTCCCATGACAACACCAGTCTCGCTCTGCTCCATTGCCTTATATGGCCAGAGGTCGCTGCCGCAAATGCAGGCACGAGTGACTCTGACTAGTGCGTCGCTTGGATTGATGACTCGTGCATCGGGAACGTTCTCGATCCGAACATCACCGGCCTTATACATAACAGTTGCTTTCATGACTTAACCCTTCTCGTGAGCGTTGTATTCCTCGTCCGTAACTGGTTTGAGCCAAACCACACCGCCAGCCCCTTTATCATTGGTGATCGCGATGTGGTTCATCCGGCTATCGGGAGACGCGCCGTGCCAGTGTTCAAGGTTGGAAGGGCAAATGATCGTCTCGCCTTTATTGATCGTTCTTACAGGCTTTCCTTTTTCCTGATAAAGCCCTCTGCCGCTGAGAACAATGAGAGTCTGACCTGCCGGATGTGTGTGCCAGTTGCTTCTCGCACCCGGTTCGAACGTCACGCTGCCAACCGAATACTCATTGCTCTCTGTTTTCTGAGCGAGCATCTGGAGATGCACCTTGCCCGTAAAATAATCGGCTGGAGCAGGTTCGCCTTTCGGAAAAATGACTTCGCTGTTGTTTGCTGCCGTGTCCATTTTTGTTTTCTCCGATTGTTGAATGCTGCACGAGAGGACCGTAAGAAGTGTGATCGCACAAAGTAATGATTTGATCGTTGATTTCTTCGCTGCCATCGTTT
>QHXL01000441.1:6684-7163 GCA_003222935.1 Acidobacteriota bacterium | reverse complement strand
CAGATTGCGTTTCCGTTGCATAGTTAGCGACTACTGGTACGATGAACAAACCAACGCTCGACTCACGGGCAGGCCGGGTACGCTTCCGCGATCAGCTTCTACCTGGGTTCAGTTTGCACCCGAAGAAGTAATCGTAGAACCGAATTCTTCAACCGTTATTCGAGCTATCATCTCCGTGCCTAAGGATGCTTCGGGCGGTTATTACACGATTCCTTTCTTTGAAGGTGAGCCAGTCGAAAAGCCTGATATAAAGGCAGGCTCGAATTTTGCTGTTCGGCTTGGTGGCTTGTTGATGTTGGCCACTGAAGGCGCTTCCGAATACGCCGTCGAAGTGAAGAGCGGAAAGATTCAGCCTCCGACCGGATCTTCCGAACTGGAAATACAACTCGACATTCACAATCACGGAACTTCACACGTCCGCCTGCGCGGTATGTTTGCGATTCTTGACGCTTCCGGCAAACTTGTTGGTCGAGGTCGCA
>QHXL01000441.1:6088-6669 GCA_003222935.1 Acidobacteriota bacterium | reverse complement strand
CGTGGGGCGACGATTTACCTCCCGGCCACTACACTGCAGTAGTAACCCTAACCTACGATCGAGCCGGGCTCGAACCCGCCACGCTAGTCTATGAACTCCCGTTCGATCTTAAGTAAAACTTTCCCAGGCAGCAGATCCCCATCTCACCATGAATTCGTTGCATTGCGTTCGAGTACGGCGCGTATGTGAACTTGCCTTTGTGGCGGGACTATTAACCACGCCCGTACTGTCGCAGACACAACCCATCAATGCGGTGAATCCTTCGCCTGCCGCAGTTGCGACAAATTACGCGGTAAGGTTCAAGATCTTTATTAAAGAGGTTCGCGACCTGACCTTCGATTCAACGATTCAGTCCGCGACTGTGGTCGATCCTGGATGCTTGAGCGCGAGTCTCCTGGGCGAACGCGGCCTGCGCCTAACGGGTTTGGATTTTGGCGAGACGATCGTGATTGTTACGACAGAAAAAGGACGCCAGACCATAATCGTGGAAATAGTTGGACATCCGATTCCGACTGCCGCCGCTATTATTCAGGCCAGTAAAAAGTCAGCGGCCCTCAACGCGCCAGCCTCTGGTCTATATT
>QHXL01000441.1:0-6022 GCA_003222935.1 Acidobacteriota bacterium | reverse complement strand
CGCGGTCTCAGCAATGGACGCACTCTTAGTTTTCAAGGTGATCTGTTCAGTTTTGTGGGCAAGCGAACCGATGAGCTTTTCCCCAATGCTGAAGCCGGATTCGGCGTTAATCGACTTTCGTTAAGTGCCGTCAACAAACACGAGTCTCTGGAATTCCTGGACAGTGAACTCTATCTCTCGCCACTTAGTTTGAATGGCTACACAATCCGCGGAGTCCACCTGACTTCCCAACACGATTCAATTTTTCGAGGCGCAGAAATTTTTGCAGGTTTAGCTCGCCCTTCGATATCTCTCCTGGATTCGTCAGGCGGTCGAGTTTTGGGTGGGATGTTTCCGGTTATGAGCAGCAAGCATCTGACTGTTCGTGCCGGAGCGCTAATGCTGACGCCTTCGCAGCAACAACATTCGACAAGCGGCGGGATCAGTTCACTTCTCACTGCTACCTACAACCCCAATGAGGACACAACAGCCGATGGTGAGATTGCTTACTCCAAACGCGGCGTGTCATGGCGAGGGCGATTTGCAACCCAGATAGGCCGCATAAACTTTTCGACCGAGGTGTCAGACTTGAACGGGCAATCGCCTTTCATTTCGGTTGGGAGCCAGGGCGGAGGACGGTCAACACTTGCCGCCGCAGTTCGGTGGCAAACATCCGATCACCTTAGTGCCCACGCCAGCTATAACCAGACCAAAGGAGCCCAGACATTTAATCTCAGTCGTCTCTCATTCAGCGGATCAACCTTGACTGGCGGGTTGAACTATCGTGCGGGAAAGCGTGCCCAGTTCGGAATGCGTTATACCCGTCAACAGATCAATTCGACTTCACGATTTGCATTGGCCTCCGAGCTGGAAACAAACAGTCTGGTGGGAACGTCAAACTTCGAGTTCGCGCATAACTGGAACAACAGTCTCGAGATTCGTTACAACACAACTCAAGAAGCGGTAGCTGGCGCAAAAATAGATGGCGGCTTCGGATTGCGAAATGAAGTACGTCACACGGCTGAATGGTGGTCCGGTACGGCTTATTTCAACTATCAGAACAGTGCCTTATCGCTTTCCAGTTTGGTCCTGAGAAATCCGACGCTATTGCCGCCTCTCGTCCGACAGTCTTTTGAAGCCGACCCGCAACGTTTTCTGGCAGTCAATCGAGATCTTCTGCAACGAATTCTGGGTGATATTGAGCTTCCCCAAACGCGAAGCACTGAAGTCGGCGTTCGCTTTCAGGCGAAGCTTTCGCGCTACACCGCTACCGGAGAAGTGCGGTTTGATGACAGCAAGCTGGGGCCTCAGGCGCTAAAAAATCTCGTCGGATCGATCACTCTCGCGATGCACCTTGATTCGGTTAACTCGATCGGACTAAGCACCAACCTGCAACGCACGTTGGGCGGTGACACCTTGCCTGGAAACCAAAATGGCTTTTCATCCTTTACCGTGTCTTACACGCGACGCCTCGGAGGGCCAACGGAAAAAAGTTTCCTGCTGAAATTACTGGGTCGCGATCATGGCACTATCAAAGGACGTGTGTTTGCCGACTTGAACGCTGATGGTGAAGACAATCCGCAAGAACCTGGAATACCAGGAATAAAGGTAGAACTCGAGGATGGACGTTCAATAGAGACTCAACAAGATGGAAGCTTCAAGTTCGATCACGCGAAGCTTGGCACCGTTACAGTGCGTCTCGCTTCCGACGATCTCGGTAAAAGCATGCGAGCGAGCACGGCCGGGCAGCAAGCGATTACGGTCTCGCCCCGCCAAACGGCAAAGGTCAGTTTTGGCCTGGTTGATTTCGGCTCCATTTCAGGTCGAGTTTTTAATGAACTCAAGGCTACTGATACAGGTGAGGCGGCAAACAAGCCGGGAATCAATGGCGTACGTCTAAAACTCATTCCCCATAATCAGGGGACCCCCTCCGCGATAAAAATCACGGATGCTGGTGGCATCTATGAATTCAGAAATCTTCCACCGGGAAAATATCGGGTCGAAGTAGATACGGAGACATTGCCACCTTACTTCCGGATGCCGGCGCAAACATCCTGGGAAATATCTGTTCTGCCCGTTCGTGGCTCTTACCTTGATATACCTCTGTTTGCCCAACGCCGTGTGTCTGGCGTTGTCTTTATTGACAAAGATGAGGACGGCAAATTTGATCCGACACTGGACGAAGTGATGCCGAACGCAACTGTAGTCTCAGGGAACGTCAAAGCCGTTACAGCGGCAGATGGGTCTTACCTTTTGCGAGGACTACCGGCTGGAACGATAGAAGTCACCGCGACTACGCAAGGCGGGAAAACGAGTCCTCCTTACAACCTGGAACTCCCGGCCGAGCCGTCGATCAAATCGGGGGTAAACCTTGCGATACCGCACTAAGTTATGAAGTCTTAAGGGAGCGAAGAATGTTGGACCAACTTGACATACTTGAGCAAAACGGAATTGATAAAGCCGAAGTGAGATTTCAACTCGCTGTCGACTATGCAAAAACGCTTGAGATCGTCCAGCGCGTGATCGCTGGCGTTGAGAAGGTAATCCTCTCCTCGATACCACAGAAATATGCTGTGGACCCTGCATTAAGCGTAGCCCGCAATCTGAAGCAAGCTATCAAAGAAAAAGAAACGGAACGCATTGCTGAAGCGGAGGATCATCTTTCGAATGAGCTTTACTTGTGGCACCTCAGTTTGACCACAAGAGACCAGAAGATCCAGCCGTATCATTTGCGGCGCTTTTGCGACGGCACCTACCTCCACCTCGATCCGCCGTCGTTTCAAGCCTTAACTCGTTTCTACCGGAGTTTGCCGCATAGCGAGTCAGTGCAAAGCAAGTATGACTTTTCAGTGACGCGTCTTTTTAGCCGCATCGGTGAAAACGACCAGCGCAAGCTCCGCCTTGGTGGAGATCGATTGATCGAAAGCCTTTCTAAGATGGCTGACCTCTGGCGGGGAGATCGTTCGCTACCTTCAGCTACTCCCGAACAGATTGCTGGCGCAGTTGATGGCTTGCGCGCATTTATCGCTGAGGCCAACACCAGCATTGATGAATTCGAAGAATTGATAAGTAGCGATTTGTCTAATCGGATACGTCTGTTCAAACGAGATCTCGGTGAACTGTTTTATGAGCCGCGGGTGACAGCTGCCGCGGTTGAGTGCAACGTCGCATTAGCAAACAAATTCTCGACGTTGCTGATCGGCGAGGGTGAGCAAATCCGAGAGGCCCCAGATGTGTGTCGTGATTTGGTCAACCTCCTGGTTGATCGCTCCATCAATCCCTCAACGTCCGAAAGATTTGATGAAACGGAACTGGCAAAACTCGAAGAGCAAGCCCCGTCTAGTGAACGGTTGTCGCGACTACTACGGTTGACCTCGAGTGGCGTTGATCAAACGTCTGCGTTGCGGGAGGAAAGTGGCCTTCCCGCTGATTTGCCTTTGACACTTTCGAAGCTGGCTGAAGACCACGAAAACAAAGAAATCATTTCTGAGTTCTTGCGCACACCGCTTTCGGTTGAGCGGCAATTCCTTGATCCTGTGTCCTTCCTGGCTCCTTTCGCAGAGTCGTTACCGGGTCATCCGGAAGAGCGAGAAGTCCGGCGCAACTCGTTATCATTAATTCTCTCGTCTGAACGATTGCTACGTTCCAAACTAGGGAACGACAATCAACTCGATGACCTTACAGAAGCTGAGTTAGCGGAAGTAATGTTGAAGATGCAGCAGACGGATTCAGTTTTGCGGGTCTTGATTTCCGCAGCCAGGTCAGGCTCGCAGTCGAGCGCGGTTGATCAATTACTTCATATCTCGAATCACTTGTTGCAAGCGCGCCTCAAATTACAGTCGGTGCTGGTACAGCGAGCGGCTGATTTGACGCGAGAGAAATTGAGCTCAGAGGAAATCAAGGTTCAGGAGCCTGCACCGAAGCGGACTTTTTCTTCTTTGCGAAAGAGCAAAGCACTCGCGATTGCAGCAGTCGTCATTATCATGGTGTGTGCGGGTGTGGTTTTCAAAGCTTTCAACGATCGCAGTGACGCAGCGACATCACTGCGCGACAAAGAAGTTCAAATGCTGAACGTCAAGGATCTTCCAGGATCGGAGATGCTGGTTAATGCACGAACCAGGCGCGACCTCCTGGTAGGAGTTGTGTCGAAAAAATGGAAGATAGCAACCGAAGGGGAGAGAGAGGAGGAGCTCAAAGCGCTACTGCGCTTTGGCAAACCGATCGGCGTTTCGACCGTTCTGTTGGTTGACAATAGCGGCGACCAAATGGGCAGCGCTTCTGACTCTCATTTGACTCTCCACTAGAGTTTCACCAGTGCCCGTTGGCGAGCAAAGCGGTAAGTCAGGCTGATACTGCCTTTAATTCTATTTAGCTGATCGTAAATCGAATTGACTTGATCGACATGGCCGGGTTGTCTAGAGTCGCGCTTCAGACCATGAAGAAATCGTTCCTTTCACTGAGTGCTTGTTGTTGCTGTTGTTGCGGCAGGGAAAGCCGCGCGTGCAGTTCGAAACACGTACTCGATAGTGGAAGGGGTTTAGATCGGTGGTCACCAGGAATTTACAAAACAACATCAAACAGGACCTAACCTGGGATGAGTCCTCTCTTGATCCTGAACTAAATCTCACACCGTTCAATCAATCTCCTAAAAAACAGGTCGGCATCTTAGTAGTCGGACACGGTAGCCGACGCCAGGAAGCAAATGAAGATGTGCGCGAGGTAACACGGCAGATCGCGAGGCGTGGTCCGTTCGCGTGTGTGGAACCGGCCTTTTTGGAGATCGTAAGCCCGACCATTGAAGAAGGGTTTGCGACATTGGTTGGACGTGGTGCCAGCCACGTCATCATTCATCCTTACTTTCTTTCACCGGGGAGACATACACGTGGTGATATCCCACGCGCTGTTGAAGCTGCAGCGAGTCAGCATCCGGGCGTGACTTATCAGATCACCGAGCCACTCGCCGCCCACGACTTAGTCGTCGCTGCATCCATCGAACGAATTCTGGAAGCGCAAAAGCCGTCAATCAGAGAACGACTTGGAAAGGTCTCTCTAGTCGGCGCAGGACCAGGGGATCCGGGCCTATTGACGGTGAAAGCATTGGAGCTGTTGCGCAAAGCGGACGTGGTTATCTACGACTACCTCGTCAATCCTGATTTGTTGATTCACTTGAAAGGAAAGAAGATGCTGAACGGATTTTTGTCGGAAAAGTAGGTCATGGTACTCAAACTCCCCAATCAGAAATCAATGCGCTGCTCGTTTCAAAAGCAAGCGAGGGAAAACTTGTTGTTCGATTAAAGGGCGGTGATCCATTCCTTTTTGGCAGAGGTGGTGAAGAGGCGCTTACCTTAGGCGCGGCGGGAATCCCTTTCGAGATTGTACCTGGCATCAGCTCTGCTCTGGCAGTTCCTGCTTACGCTGGCATTCCCTTAACTCATCGTGGTCTGTCGTCCTCCATTCTGATTTTGACTGGCGCTAATGCCGGCGATGGAAAGTTATCTGAAGATCTGCTGAATGCTCGAGCCGCCGATACCATCGTTGTGCTCATGGGTATCGGACATTTACGAGACATTGCTGAACAACTCCTAACCCTGGGCAGATCACTTGACACTCCGGTGGCGGTCATTCAATGGGGAACCTATGAATCGCAACAGGTTGTTACCGGAACGTTAGAAACGATTGCCGATATTGCAGCCGGGCAGCGCCTACGTTCGCCTTCGATAATCGTGATTGGCGAAGTAGTACGTCTACAGAAAACTCTTAGCTGGTTTGGAGAAGCATTCGCCGAAAGGATGGAACTGGAACCAGTAGTAACCACCAGTTAATTCCGCCGATGCCAACTACAGAAACGCTAATTGAAATCGATGACGAACTCGAGTTCGAGTCAGCCGAGACTGTTCTGCGTTGGGCGCTTCAGAAGTTTGGTCAGGACGTAGCGCTGGCGACGGGATTTGGCGCCGAAGGCTGCGTGCTTATTCGAATGCTCGCCGAGATCGATACGAACGCCCGGATGTTTTACCTGGATACCGATCTTCTATTTCCAGAG
>QHXL01000317.1 GCA_003222935.1 Acidobacteriota bacterium | reverse complement strand
GCCGCACTTGCTGGGGCGTGTTGACGTCACTCCAGGAGTCAAGAAAGTAATTATTGCAGTGACTGAAGTCGACACGGTGTGATCCTTCGGTGTTGGTTAGTCGGGTTAACCCGCAACCGTCCAACTTGATGCTGTATCCCTGCGGCGCAATATGGCTATGTTCAGTTCCACTGAAGTAGACGAGCTTCTTTTCCTCGTCGACGCCCTCCAGTGATCGAAACTCCCACTTCCCGTCCGTCACTTGCTTAATCAGTTTGCCGTCAGCAGCGTAGTGATAGAGATGACGCCAACCACTACGTTCGCTTTGCCAGAGAAATGAGCCATCGTCGAGCCAGGCTGGGTCGTCCATCGCAGACACCCAGGCTTTAGTTGTCTCGCGCAAGATCGTTGAAGTCTTTCCGTCACGCGCATCAGCAAAGTTCAAATCAAGAAAAGTCTGTTCTCGATTCTGGGCCTGGAAGACAACCTTCTTGCTGTCAGGTGTCCAACTAACACGTGAGATAAGCAAATCCGTTGGTTGATACTTAAATGTGTCGACCCAACGAGTTTCGCCACCTGCGGCATTCACTACGCCGAGTTTTACGATCGGATTTGGATCGCCCGCCTTCGGATACGCGGTGACTTCTACCGTCTGGTCGTAGGGAATATGATCGACGACTGAGAACTCAGGTACCGGACGTTCATCAATACGAAGATAAGCAAGGCTCGTTGAGTCGGGACTCCACCAGTAAGCACCAAAGTTTCCACGTCCGTACAGTTCTTCCTGGTAAACCCAGTCGAGCCGGCCGTTGAGAATCTTTTCGCTGCCATCGCGTGTCAACGCGCGTTCGCGCCGTTGCATGCTCAAGTCTTCGACGTACAGATTGTTGTCACGAATGAAACTAACCATCCGTCCGTCCGGACTAAACTCGTCGCCAACTTCCGGTTCAGGAGTGCTGGTCAAACGTATCGCGCGATCGCTTCCAAACTCGTAGTAGAACAGGTCGTTGGCCCAGTTGATTAAGACTGCCGTCTCGGCCGGGTTGAGTTGGTACGCTCCACGGTTTGAAAGCTGACGGGCGTCCTGCGCGCTAACACCCGGTAACGCTGCAAACGCAGCCTGCATTTTTGCCGCATCGAAAAACGCAACGGCCTCACCCGTTGCGGCATCGACCTTTTGTAAACGCGGCACATCGCGTTGCGACGCCTCGTTCGTGAGCAAGTAGTGCTTGCCGTCTTTAAGCCAGCGAATTGTTGGCGATGTGCCACTAAAATTGACGCGCTTCGCCGGGTCGAAAATCTCTTCGACAGTTAGGAGTTTGTTTTGAGCGCTTGCTTGAATCGACGCAACGACCATGAGCAGGCAGGTCAACAGGATTGTTTTCGATCGAATCATACGTTTCGTCCCTTAATTGTTTTCAAATGCTGACTCGTAGACAGAGTTCTAGCCAAACTTCGAACGCGTTTGCCTAAAGATGAATCCGGAACTAAGCCGCTTTCGGTGTCATCTTCTTGATGAGAGGGGTCAGTATCGCCAGTATTAGTGCCGCGGCAAGGGTAACCCCGGCGAAGATTCCGAAAGCCTTTGTTAGGACAGCGGGATTGTTGCCTTCAAACAATCTCGCGGCTTGACCTGCGATATAGCTACCAATAGAAATTGAAAGAAACCAAACACCCAACATTAGACCAACCATTCTCTTAGGCGAGAGTTTTGTCACAGTACTCAGGCCAACGGGGCTCAGACAAAGTTCGCCAATCGTCTGAAGGAAATAGACAACAACCAACCACATCGGACTAACTCGGCCGCCCCCGGTCAGTGTGGAAGCAAAAGCAATAACAGCGAATGCAATACCGGCGAAAAATAGGCCGATGGTGAACTTTCCAGGACTCGATGGCTGACGCTCAGCAAGGCTCTGCCAGATCGCGCCGAGCACAGGAGCAAGAATGATCACGAATATAGCCGGTACAGCCTGAAACCAACGGGAGGGGTAGGCCCAACCGAAAATCGTCGTGGCCGTCAGTCGATCGGCGAATAACGACATGCTTGATCCCGCCTGTTCATAAGTCATCCAGAATAGAATCGAGAAGATAAACAAGATGAAAATAACCAGAACCCGCTTCAGTTCGTCTCCATTGAGAAGACGTGTCGTTCCGATTAAGTAACCGGCAAAGATACCGACGACTGTCGGAAACAGTGCAGACACAACGCCCGCTTCGCCGAAGTACATACCGAGCCCGGCACCCCCGACACCACCAACGACCGCGAGAACAACAGTAACCATGTCGAGTTTTTCACTTGGTTCAACGTCAATCGCCGACGAGCGCTCTGCTGGCTTATGTCCCACGTGAGCTAGCTTTTTGCCTCCGAGCAAGTACTGAAGGATGCCGAGTGTCATACCAACGCCGGCGGCGCCGAAGCCCCAATGCCAACTGGAGTTCGGATTCATTCCCATCGACGAAATCATGTTTTTGAACCATGCGCCCTGGGCCAAAAAGCCAACTACGATCGGCGACAAGAACGCACCAAGATTAATTCCCATGTAAAAAATCGAGAACCCTGCATCGCGACGTTTGTCGTTATCGGAATATAACTGACCTACCATCGCGCTAATGTTTGGCTTTAATAATCCGGTCCCGCAGGCGATCAGAATGAGCCCTGCGAAGAAGGTGATCTTCGAGTTGATCGCCATCGCGTAGTGTCCAGATGCGATGACGATGCCTCCCAGAAGGACCGCACGACGCGCTCCGAAGATCTTGTCGGCTAGCCAACCGCCGAGCAATGGCAAGTACCAAACTGACGAAACATACGTTGCATAGATCAAGCTCGCGTATCTTTCGTCGAAACCCAACCCACCCTCAGCGAAGGACTTCGTCATGTAGAGAATGAGAATCGCGCGCATTCCGTAGTAGCTGAAGCGCTCCCACATTTCAGTGAAGAAAAGTGTGGACAGCCCACTTGGGTGACCAAAGAAGGCTCGATCGCCTGGAGGTGAAGCAATAGCGCCACTCGCATCCTGGGAGGTGCTCATAGACAGTTTCCTTTTCGAGAAGTAGGTAACAGGACAATCTTCCGGTCGGATTACCCCAAGACTACGCGGGAGAGACAACGACTAAACTTAAGTGATTCGGAATGTATAGCTTAAACCGGAAAGATCGCGTGCATTCAGCCAAAAGAGTTGAGGGCTGTCAAGTACCTTAAAAACATCATCCACAGATTGCGCTGATTACTCAGACTTAAAAAATCTGCGCGATCTGCGTAATCGGTGGATGATCTTTTTGTTCACTTCACGAGCTTCGACACTACGCGCAAGGTCGTTTGTATCGAGTCAGTCTACTACCGTGCTATAGCGACGCTGGATTGATCAGCTCTCAAATGAAAGACTTCGGCAGCCTCGGTTGGGGATAAGACGGGATGGTAGGTCTTGCCGTAGCGCTCAGAGATGATGCGCACGTAGTTCTGAGTTTCGTTATACGGAGGGATACCGTTGTACTTATCAACTGCGCCTTCACCCGCGTTGTAGCCTGCGAGTGCTAGTTGGACATTGCCTGAAAATCGTTTAAGCAACCAACTCAAATACTTTGTACCAGCATCGATGTTGGCTTTTGCATCATTCGAATCTGAACAACCAAAGCGACGCGCAGTAGCGGGCATCAACTGCATGAGGCCTTGTGCGCCAGCATGTGACCGCGCTTTGAGTTCATACTTCGATTCCTGCCAGATCACTGCATGAATAAATCTCGGATCAACTCCTTCGCGTTCACCCGCTCGAAAGATGATCATGTCGAGATCTTTATCACCTGAAGTAGGGATGTCAGCGGGAATCAGAAAAGCATCCGGTGTATTCGCATTCGCAACTGGAGCAAATGCTTTACTGAAAAGGATGCCGGTGATGTTTGTGAAAACAAAAAAGGCAATTAGGGCAAATGGGACAAATTTGGCAGACGGCAACACACGGGGATTCAGGGGCAACTTCATTCGGCAAAATCTCCAATTCATGTATAGGCATTAAATCACCTGAAAACTGCGAGTCTTGAGTAGCAACCCAGGGTAAATCGGCGTTAACAGGAACCGCGACTCAGATGGACCAACCTTCGTCTCAGTTGCCTTTTAATTTAAATTTTTATACCCGTAAGTGATTGATAATTCATGTATTTATTCGAGTCGCCACCGATCGGTCTATCTGGTAAATCAGTCATGATGACTTGCAAAATCGGACACCTTTTAGACGCTTATTCAACTAAACAGGACCGAGGTCGATCAACGATATGTCGACGTAAAAGTTCGAATCTGTTCTTTTTGCTGAGACGGTGGTGCTTGACAGTTTCTCTTAGCCAAGCGTATAAGCAGCGATGACAAACGTGGTGAGTTAAGGCCACTTGCGGCCACGTAAAATAACCAGCTAAACAGCTCGGGGATACATAAACGAGAACCCGAAAAACTTCAAATTTTTTGAAGTCCCGCGTTGTTTAGCGCGGGACTTTTATATTGCAGATTTCAGATTGTCGATTGCAGATTTGCCTTAACTCAAGTGCAATCTGAAATCTGAAATTTGAAATCTGAAATCTTATGCTGCCTTTCAGAGAACTACTCGAGTCAGACGGAATCCACGTCGTTGATGGTGCGATGGGAACGATGCTCTATGCCAAGGGCATCTACATTAACCGCTGCTACGATGAACTAAATCTCAGTAACCCTGACCTGGTTCGTGAAATTCATTGTGAGTACATCAAAGCCGGCGCTGACATCATCGAAACAAACACCTTCGGCGCCACCGCTCACAATCTTCAGCAATACGGACTAGAAGCCAATCTTCATGAGATCAATGTGCTGGCAGCAAAGATCGCTCGTGAGGCCGCGGGTGAGCGCGCATATGTAGCAGGCGCGATTGGTCCACTGGGGCTGCGAATCGAACCTTACGGTCCAACCTCTTTCGACGAGGCGAAAGACCTGTTTAAGGCCCAGGCGATTGCGCTACTTGAAGGTGGCGTCGATCTCTTTTGCCTTGAAACGTTTTCAGACGTCTCCGAAATTCGCCAGGCCATCCGGGCGTTACGTGAACTCTGCGATCTACCGATTATCGCGCAGATGACAATCATGACCGACGGCAACACTGTCTTCGGTACAACACCCGAAATCTTCACCGAGCGTTTAGACCAGTGGGGCGCTGACGTAATCGGGCTCAACTGTGGAGTAGGCCCTGCGATAATTCTTAACGCGCTCGAGAAGATGCGCGCAGTTACCAAGAAGAAATTATCAGCACAGCCAAACGCAGGACTGCCCCGGGACGTGCAGGGTCGACAGTTCTACATGTGTTCACCTGAATACATGTCGAAGTTTGCGAAACGTTTTATACAGTCGGGTGCGAAATTTATCGGTGGTTGTTGTGGGACTACGCCAGCTCACATCAAGTTAATCTCAGATGCTGTGCGTGCGGCTTCCCCGCGCGCGCAACGCATTGCATTTACACCGGGAACTCCGGCTCATGTCGATGAGATCACGCCGGCGGATATCAAAGTCGTTCCACCTGAGGAGCGTTCTCGTTGGGGTTATAAGATTGCACGCGGTGAGTTTGTAACCTCGGTCGAAGTCTTACCGCCAAAAGGCGTCGACTCTAAGAAGACGCTCGACTCAATTCGTTTACTGAAAGATGCGGGTGTCGACGGTGTGAATATTCCTGATGGCGCACGCGCGCAATCGCGAATGAGCGCCTTGGCTACGGCAGTTTTAGTCGAGCAGCAGATTGGGATTGAATCTGTACTCCACTACTGCTGTCGCGACAGAAACCTGTTGGGGATGATGTCGGATCTACTTGGCGCCGCTGGGTTGGGACTGCGAAACATCCTTGTGATTACCGGTGACCCGCCAAAGATGGGTCCTTACCCGGACGCCACTGCCGTGTTTGACATCGATTCCATCGGTCTCACGAACATGGTGAACAAACTCAACCATGGACTCGACCTGGGAAACAATCCAATAGGTGAACCGACTGCCTTCTGCATCGGTGTCGGGGTCAATCCGGGCGCAATCAACCTTGACGAAGAGATAAAGCGATTTGAATGGAAGGTTGAAGCTGGCGCTCAGTATGCGATCACGCAGCCAGTTTTCGACACAGACCAACTTCGCGACTTTCTAAAACGGATCGAACATGTCCGCATTCCAGTAATTGCCGGCATCTGGCCACTCGTTTCGTATCGCAACGCTGAGTTTCTACATAACGAGGTGCCCGGCGTTCGCGTGACGCCTTCAATCATGGACCGAATGCGCGACGCATCAGCCATCAGCAAAGAAGCTGGACGCGATGAGGGTTTAAAGATTGCTCGCGAGTCGCTACTGGAAGTGCGCGATGTGATACAGGGTGTGCAGGTCTCTGCGCCGTTTGGGAATGTGAAGTACGCTCTTGAGGTGTTTGGCGCTCTCGAGGAATTTCAACAAGCGGCGTCTTGAACGGCTACTGAACGACATAGGTTCTAAAGAAAAACCACTTGCCAGCCGTGCTGCCAAGTGGTTTTTGTCTTTTCGCAGATCGATCTCTCTAGCTTGAGCGGCGTTTGCGTAATTTCACACCCAAACCTGCCAGACCCGATCCCAGAAGCAACATAGAAAGCGGCTCTGGAGTGGCCGTTGCACTGACATTTGCGGTTAAGTCCACAAACGCGGACTGTTCATTCAGAGTGGGAATATCGTTGACGCTGAAGTTAAAGATACCCCCAGTGTAGCCAAATGCCTGGGGGATATTGTCGAAGTCGATCGCAATCGCCTCGCTGCCATTTAGGACCGTGATAATTCCACTGAGCGTCGCCGTGAAGGTCTGTGGTCCTCCAGGTGCTCCCGGCGGCGCTGTGAAGTTAACTACCAGGTTAAAAGTGTGACCGTTAAAATCGAAATTCCTTAATGTGCGGAGGTCAAATGAACCGACCGTAACCTGTACTGGTGGTAAACCAGTCGTAACTGGTGTACTGAAGCCCTGGCCTTGGAATTCGAGTGCCGTCAGCAGATTGCCGATCGTTGGATGGATGCTGGTTGGACCTCCATCAAAATTGCCCTGCGTACTACCAGTTACAGTGATGACGTCGGCGTATGCGGTCATAGCCGTAAAAGCCATAACCATCACTGCAGACAGTATTAGCTTAATCGGGGGTTTCATAATTAGAGTTTTACTCCTTGAACCTGGCTCCGTGTTGCTTAGTGGAAGACGAGTTGGCAGAACGTGTCAGTAACGTTTCATCAAATTGAAAGTTTAAGTCACCTCGAGAAACGCTATCTTTGATTCGAAGCCCAGCAATTTACGAACCGAGATCCGATTAATGGGTTCTCTAACAAAACACCAGTTTTAGCATTCGTTGATGAACGCTACGTCCAGATCTCAGACTTCCATTTCAGAATCTAGACAAGGAGACTTTTGAATATGCTTGAGAACCTCATGCAAACTCTCATTCTCCCCGTGCTTCAGCTCGGGGTTTCGTAGGTCTTCTTTGATCTGGTAACCGTTTCAACGGTTTACAAAACCCGAACGACGGAGAATTTTTGGTTCATTATCACCGGGTCCCTGTCTAGATAACGCTTTCAAACGCTGTCAAATCCTCATTCAGCCGACTCGTTAGCAAACCGTTGAAACGGTTCCGCATTATTGACGACGCCCTTAACCCCGAGCTAAAGCACGGGGAGAATGAGAGTTTTGCAAGAGGCTTAACTGATCGTGCCGTGGCTCAGCGGGATTGCAAATTATAGTTTCAGTCTTTCAACACTGCTTCTAACGCCGCTTCCAAATTTGGAAAGCCAAAGCTAAACCCTTCCTCTTTCAGCTTCTTCGGCTCAACTTTCGCACTCGATAACAACAAACCGTCCGCCATCTCACCAAAAGCAAGACGCGCTGCGAATGCAGGCACTGATAAAAAGGTCGGACGCGAGAGTACTTTGCCCAACGTTTCCGTGAACTCAGCATTTGTTACCGGATTCGGTGCGACAATATTTATCGGGCCAGATATTGAATCGCTCTCGAGCAGGAAGTTGAGCGCGCTAATCACATCTTCCAGTGCGATCCAACTCATCCACTGTTTCCCGTCACCAACTTTTCCGCCGAGACCGAGGCGAAACGGAGTCAACATCTTTTCGAGCGCCCCGCCTTCCTTATCAAGGATGATTCCAAATCGAGTCGTGCTGGTACTGATTCCCTTTTCAGCTGCAGGTTCGGTAGCCTTCTCCCATTCAGTACAGACTGCAGCGAGAAAGTCGCTTCCTGCTCCACTCTCCTCGGTCAACACTTCATCGCCACGACTTCCGTAATAACCGATCGCAGAAGCGCTAATAAATCTCGTCGGCGGTCTCGACAAGCGTGCCAGCGTCTGGCTTAGAAGCGTCGTTCCCTGCACTCTACTTTCACGAATTCTTAGTTTCTTCTCGTCGGTCCAACGTCCCGACGCGATACTCTCACCAGCGAGGTGGACCACCGCATCGAAGCCTTCGATCTGATCCGGATCGAGTACACCCTTGTTCGGATGCCACTCAATTTCCGGCTTACCATAAACGCGATCACGTCGGACGAGATTGATGAGCTCGTGTCCGTCTTTAGTCAGAGATTTACTCAATGCCTTTCCGACCAAACCATGTGAACCGCTGACGAGAATTTTCATTTGATAAGACTCCGTCGCGTTATTAGTTACTACGGTGCTGAGAAGATAACCTTAATTGAACGATCCACGAAATCACATGAATTACCACGAAACTCAAACCCCCACCAAAACTGATTTGATGTTGTTCCGTGGGAGTCGCTTGGGTTCGGCTCTGCTGAGCTGCGGTCTCTGCAGCTCTGCGGTCAATAAATTTTCTTCTTGAGTTTTATTCGATCAGGAGTACAATGCGGCCGCTCAAAAACAGAAGGTGAACGAGGACCTCAACGACTCGTTCTGACAAACTTAAGCAAGGCCAACCGTCCTCATCCTTCTGAGTTGGCTAAATCAGAAAATAGCTACAGTCGGTTTTAGCAATCGGCGTGTGTCTAACTGTTACTAACTAGTCGGGGAGCGCCTCACAATGCTTCGCTTCACTTTCTTTTTATTCATTCTTCTATTCATCGCTGTATCGTTCGAACAGACTTTTCAGTCGTGGCGGGGAGAGACTGCACCGCGCATACACCGGCTGACTACCACTGCTGAACAATCTCTCAGCCTGAATCCTATGTTGAGCGACGATGGTTCTGTCGTCGCCTTTGAATCGACGGCAGACCTCGAGTCGAGTGGAAGCAAAGGTTCTTTTCGCCTGTTTCAAGGAAATCTCAATCTTGAGACCAACACTTTTGAAGCGATCGGTGAAACGCGGGCAGTCTCGCCTGGTTTATCTGCCGATGGAAAACTGATCGTGTTTGCCTCGACGGAAGATCTTTTAAGTGAGAACCCCGATCGAAATTCAGAAATCTATTTGTTTGATGGTTCGCGCCTACACCAGTTAACCCATACCGCACCCGATAGTGAACTCACCAGGCTGTCTGACGGCAACTTTGAACCTTCAATCTCCGCTGACGGAAGTCGCATCGCATACCTCTCCAATCGCAAGCTGGTTGGCTCGTCGACTATTGAAGTCTTCCTTTGCGATCGCGCCTTAACGAAAACAACTCAAATAACAAACGGTGGCGCCGTTCATGCGAGGTTGAGTGGCGACGGTGGATGGATCTACTTCGTCCGTGCCGAGTCGGAAGGAAGTGATCTGCTGCTCTTCGATGTCGAGAATGGAAAAGCGAACATTGCGGCTGAAGATGTGTCATCGCTTTCATTAACAAGTGGACGGGCCGTTAGTAATGACGGCTCGAGGATTGTCTACTCCGCCAGCACGGGGACTAATCAAACACAAGTCTTCCTATTTGATTCGCGCGCGAAAGAGTCCCGGCAGTTAACTGTCCTCGGGACGCGCAGTTCAGAAGTTGAACTCAATCCAACAATAAGTGGCGACGGCAAACGCGTAGCTTTTTCAACCCGACGAAAAGTCACGAACTCGAGTGATGGAAGCGTTGAACTTTACGTCCTTGATTTACCGACAGGCGAAGTTCAACAGGTAACAAATGCGCCTACCAGTGCTACGAGCGAGATTGTCTCATCGTTGAATCGGGATGGAAGTCTCATTGCTTTCAGTTTTCCGAGGGTGCTTTCCGGTGTCGTCAACGATGCGTCGTTCAGTAACAATTCTGAGATTTACATAGCATCGCTTGATTCGCGTCCAGAATTTGGAAACGCCACAGTCTCGAATGCTGCAAAAGAGAGCAACGTCGTTGCACCTGACAGTCTCGCGGTGATCCGGGGAACTCAATTAGCCTTCAAGTCCGAACAAGCAATACCAATCGAAGGCGTGCTTCCTTTTTCTATCCAGGGTGTTTCCGTTCAAGTTGAAGGCAAGTTTGCGCGGCTCGTGTACACGTCACCTGATCAGATCGTGTTCGTAGTACCTTCAAGTATTGGCGATGGGCCAACCGAATTTGTAGTAACTAACTCCGAAGGCTTTCTCTCAAAAGCTCAAGGAACTATT
>QHXL01000440.1 GCA_003222935.1 Acidobacteriota bacterium | reverse complement strand
CTGCGTTGTATTGTAGTGAATCGTGTTGGAGTCGGAGTCGAGATAGAAGTGGTTCTTTCCAGTCGCTCCGACACCTTCGGACACCTGCGGATCGGAGTTAATGGTGTAGCCGGCCTGCTGAGCAGTCGACTTCGGAATTACTTTCATCTGGTAAACATAACCATCAACCACGGGGGTCGCACCTGAGAACCGTGTATCCAGGAGATTCTCTTTCAGCATTTCTTCAAACGTGCCAAAGGTACTTCGCTGGTGTGCGTTGTAGTAAAGCATCTGCTGTTCAGCAATGGACCGCAGAGTTTTGATTGCAGCGGCTTCGTTGGCCGATCTCACAGCCGCTTTCCATCCGGTGACGCCCACCGCGATGAGAATGCCGATAATAGCGATAACGATCATCAGCTCGATGAGTGAAAAACCGCGCTGATTTTTTTTCTGATTATTTGTGGGCTGCATAACTTCTCCTCGAGCCAATTACACGAAACAGGGTGCTACAAGTTCCGCTTTATCACCGCCTCGGCATTCGCTGGCTCATTATTTAGACCGGGATTTAGTCTACTACATCAGTGTAGGAAGCTCATAAGCGGGACAGAATCTCAAATCTCAGACCGGAATGTCCGACGAACTTTAGTTTGTCGCGTTCAAGGTTGTAGTCGCTCGGGCTTACACAACGACAAACTAAAGTTCGTCGGACATTCCGGTCTGAAATCTTAGATCTGAGATCATTGCACGTGCGGCATGCGCGCTCAGTGTGTAGAATGCAGCCAATTCATGCGAAATCTCGAACCAATTAACAGCGCTCAAACAGCCAGCGAAAACGCGCTCGAGCAGATCGAACGTCTGCAACAGGCGGTCGAAACTGTCATCAAGGGAAAACCCGAAGCAATTCGGCTCGCAATTGTCACACTAATCGCCGGCGGTCACCTGCTTGTCGAAGACGTCCCGGGCGTTGGGAAAACAACCTTAGCCCACGCACTCGCGCGAGCGCTCGATTGCACATTCCAGCGAATCCAGTTCACCTCAGATCTGTTGCCTTCGGACGTTATAGGTTTGTCGGTCTATAACCAACACAGTGGCTTTTTTGAATGGAAGCCGGGTCCGGTCTTTGCGAATGTTGTTTTGGCTGATGAAATCAATCGCACTACGCCGAAAACTCAGTCGGCACTGCTCGAGGCGATGGCTGAGCGACAAGTCACGGTTGAAGGCGCTACACACGATCTGCCGTCACCTTTCATCGTCTTAGCGACACAGAACCCAATCGAGCATCACGGCACTTATCCACTTCCCGAGTCGCAAATGGACAGGTTCATGTTGCGTCTGCGCATTGGCTATCCGGCGGCAGCCGATGAAGAACGGATACTGCGTGACCGCGAGTATTCCGACCCGCTCGATAATCTTGGGGCAGTAATGACTGCGCATGAGGTGAGTGAACTACAGAGAACAGTGGCGACGATCACTGTCGATGATTCGCTCATACAGTACTTGATGCGCATTGTTGCTGCCACACGCGATTCCGAGATGTTGGACCTCGGCGTCAGTCCACGCGGGACCCTTGCGTTGTTCCGCGCTGCCCAGGCACTCGCACTTACCGAGGAACGCACCTACTGCATTCCCGACGATATCAAGCGACTCGTCGTTCCTGTTTTCGCCCACCGCATTGTCGTCAGTTCGCGGTTCTCATCATCGCTCCGTCGCAGTGAGGAAGCCGAAGCTGTCCTCAACGAACTTCTGAAGACTGTCAGCGTCCCTCTGTGAGTTGCTCGGAGGGACGATGAAGGTACAAGAAGCCAAGTCCTCAAGGTTTCCATCGCTAATACCACAAGCGTCATCGCTGACTCGCGTTGTACTGGGAACGCTGTTGGTGATCGCAGGTCTGCTAGCTGCACTGGTCACGGTGCTTGCTCGTCGTGAGAATGAGAACGCACTTGCGGGCATAGCCGCGGTGTTGTCGCTGGTGATCGCGGTACTCCTCACGGTATTTATCGTTCCTCCTTTAATTCGTACAGCACGTCAGGAAGTTGCAAATTGGGACTCACCATTTGAACCGACCAGTGGTGGCGGAGTTTTTCTGGTTATCATTGTCGTAGTAGGTTTTGCGGCCTGGAATACCGGAAATAACCTGCTTTTCCTGGTGTTTTCTCTACTATGTTCGACGTTGTTTGTTGGTTGGATGGCCGCGCGAGCGTCGCTTAGAGACTTAACAGTGTCAGCGCGCTTTCCAGATCATATTTTCGCCGGCGATCCGGCGCCGGTGATCGTGACGCTGCGAAATACGAAACGCGTACTGCCGTCTTTTTCGATCTTTATTGAAGCACGTGGGCCAAAAAACGAAGATGTGGAAATCAAACATCGACGGAGATATCTTAAACGGCTCCTGGCTTACTTTAGCTATGTCCCGCATCGTGCGGCGGCGGAGCAGAGAGTGGACCAGTTATTCCCAACCCGTGGTCACGTCCTCATCGACGGCTTTGAATTATCAACCCGCTTCCCGTTTGGTTTTTTTCGCAGGCGACGCCGGCTCCGTGCTCGCAACGTGGACATCATTGTCTATCCGAAACCAGAAGTGATCAGCGACGAACTGCATTTGCTTCCGATGTATGCGGGTCGATTGGCGTCATTGCGCAGAGGCGCCGGACACGATCTCTTTTCGATGCGCGACTATCAGCCGCAAGATGATCTGCGTCATATCGATTGGAAGGCAACTGCAAGATCGCGACGCTTAACCGTTCGTGAATTCACTTCAGAAGACGAACGTCGAATCACGATCGTCCTGGATACCCGGTTGACGCAAGAAGCCGACGAAGAGATGTCAGCGAGATTTGAACATGGTGTCATACAGACCGCCTCGTTGCTCAAACATTTTATTGATGAGCGAGCGGAAGTAAGGCTGGTTCTGGGCGAAGAGGTGAGTCCGTTTGGGACTGGTATGGATCATCTCTATCGCTGTTTGCGAATGTTGGCTTTGGTATCGCCATTGAGTGATGCTGAAGAAGCATCGAAGATTGAGACGGTGGTTAAGAATAGTGTCAGCAAGGAATCCGTCGAACACGATTATGCGATTCTGTTAACCGCTGCTGCGCCGGGCACGATCCCGGCCAACATATGGCGCACCAGCCACGTGATCTACATGTAGCAATGTCCGATTCCGAATGTCCGATTCC
>QHXL01000316.1:20881-21360 GCA_003222935.1 Acidobacteriota bacterium | reverse complement strand
ACTTTTCGACCTGAACCCAAGTACACGGAAGAGGCACGTCGAATGGGAGTACAGGGCCTCGTCGTCCTGAAGTTGCTTCTCATGCCGGACGGAAAGATCGATCGCATTTTTGTATTTCGACCTTTACCTTTTGGGCTCACCGAGAGTGCAATTCACGCAGCGTGCGCAATCAAATTCAAACCCGCAATTAAAGAAGGTGAAAAAGTAGATCAGTGGGTCACAGTCGAATACGGGTTTAGTTTGACGAAGTCGTCGATCTACGGTCCGTAACCCAGATTAGTCTTGTCTGCTTGCAAAACTCGTCTCTATAATCCAGCTGTCTCTCCGTTCCTTTTTCTGCGCTAGCTCACAGCAACATGTTGATTAAGCGTTTAGCTGTCTTCCTTGCGGCGTTTTCTATTTTTCTTTCCGGCACCTGGCCGGCAAGCAAAGCTGCGCGTGAGACCTGGGTAAGCGTTCGCTCCAAACACTTATTGGTT
>QHXL01000316.1:8696-20839 GCA_003222935.1 Acidobacteriota bacterium | reverse complement strand
AACAGTTTCGGAATGCTGTCTCTCAAATTTTTCCCGGCGCTGGTTTGAATGATCGCGTACCGACAACAGTTATCGTCTTCAAGAACGACGTCTCCTATCATCCTTTCAAAACCAGCGAGAACAATGCTGGTTATTTTCAACCGGGCCAGGACGTAAACTACATAACGTTAAGCGCTGAAACTCGTGGCGATCAGGACTACCTCAACATTGGCTTTCACGAATTCACACACTTACTCGTTAACACATCGGTTGGCACGGTACCGGCCTGGTTGAACGAGGGCCTCGCAGAGTTTTACAGCACACTGCAGTTCAACAATGATCGGCAAGTCGTTCTCGGCCGACCGATCCGTCGACACTTATCCCTGTTGCGCCAGACTCCAATCATCCCTCTACGCGTACTTTTTCAAGCTGATTACAATTCACCTAATTACGGACAAAACATTTTTTACGCAGAGTCGTGGGCGCTGATGCACTACTTGATGATCCACCGTGATGGACAACAAGCTTCGCGGTTGTGGAAGTTTCTCGATTCAGTGAGAGCTAATGTTCCGATCGAACAGGCATTTCAAAGTTCGTTTCAGACAACGTTTGAAGGAATGGAGAACGAGCTCCGTCGGTACATTCAGCAAGACTCGTATCGGACGGTCGAATCCAACCTGGCAGTTAAAACTGATAGGGAAGTGAGACTGACAGCTACTCCCGTTACCGAGGCCGAGTCGCAAGCCTACCTGGGTGATCTTCTCTTGCACAGTAATAGACCTGAGGCGGAAGAATTTTTGCTACGCGCACTAACGTTGGATCCAAATCTGACTTTGGCCCGTGCCTCTTTAGGGATGTTGTACTTTCGGCAGGGAAAATTGGACGAGGCGCTAATGAATCTTGAACGCGCCGTCGGTGCTGAGACGGCGAACTACCTCGTCCACTATTATTACGCTTACGCGCTGTCGCACCAGGGCGTAACAGATCTGAAGCCGGGTTTGGTGATCTCATCGGAATCAGCCGCCCTGGTTCGTCGTGAATTGAAGACAGCAATATCTCTTCGGCCCGATTTTCCTCATTCGTACAACCTCCTCGCTTACGTAAATCTTGTAACAAATACAGAGGTTGACGAAACAATCGCGCTTTTGAATGACGCACTCGGTCGACTGCCCGGGCGCATCGATTTCATCTACATGTTGGGCCAGCTTTACATGCACCAGGACGATTATAAAAATGCTCGCCTAATGCTCGACCGCGTGGGAAACATTGAAGACAAAGTTCGGCTTCATGCGGAAAAGCTGCTGGTCGCAATTCACGCCATCGAAGAACAGAGAGCTCAAAAGGAAGCAGCGCGACGTGCCCGCGGACTGGGATTGGAATCCTCGGTAAACCCGGATGACATAAGTCAGCCTGACGATCCGTCGATGGCGTTGCGGGAGGTATTGCGAATTCCCGCGACTGGCGAGTCGAGAATCCAGGGCAGACTGATGAGTATCGAGTGTGAACAAGGAGGTTTAGTCTTTGTCGTAAAGACTACCGACAGTGTCTTACGACTTCGTACAGAAACTTTCCAACAAATTCGCCGTACGACATTCACCTCCGATGTTCGTGGGACGCTTACCTGCGGGAAACGTAAACCTGAGACTTCAGTCGTTGTCTGTTACAGGGCCCTGGCAAACAAAGAAATCAAAAGCGATGGCGTGCTGAGCTCGGTCGAGTTTGTGCCCGAGGATTTCTCCTTAACACCTTAGGACCCGGCCGGTTGCGGCTTGTACCCACTTTGGTCTCGGACCTATAATTCGGCCGTTCTAGTCTTCTTCTCTCTCCCTCAACGGTCAAAAACTAATGATTAAACGTCTCACTGTAAGCCTCGCGGCAGCATGTTTGCTTCTAACGATCGCATCGCAACAACCAGCGTTCGCCAAAGACACTTGGACCAGCGTCCAATCGAAAAACTTCTTACTCATTGGTAACGGAAGCGAGAAGGACATCAAGCAGGTCGCCACTCGCCTCGAACAGTTTCGCCAGGTGTTCACTTATCTTTTTCCAAACATGAAATTTGCTGCGCCCGTACCTACGACGGTCGTGGTATTCAAGAGCCAGGAGTCGTACAAACCGTTCAAAGGCGGCGCCAATCTGGTTGGCTACTTCCAGCCAGGCCCTGATGTGAACTACATCACGCTGACTACCGACCTACAAGGCACGCAGGATCCGTTCGACGTAATTTTTCACGAATACACTCACTTGCTTGTCAACAACACGATCGGGAGCGCGCCTGTTTGGTTCAATGAAGGCCTTGCCGAGTATTACAGCACTTTCTTTATCAAGAACGATCAGGAGTTTGCTTTAGGTAAGCCTATCGGCAATCACGTTTTTCTCCTGCGCGAAAGCAAGATGCTGCCGCTGCGAACCCTTTTTGAAGTTGATCACAAATCGCCTCACTACAACGAGCGAAACAAGCAGAGCATCTTCTACGCTCAATCGTGGGCGCTCATGCATTACTTGATCATTGGTAAGGCCGGGCGTTTGGAGCAACTCTCAAAGTTCCTCGACCTGTTGAGCAACAGCGTTCCCAGGGACCAGGCATTTCAACAAGCGTTTCAAACAACGTTTGAAGCAATGGAGAAGGAGCTTCGCGAGTACGTGCGCAGGGATCGTTACAACATTCTCGAAGGTCACTTCAAGCGAAAATTGGAAACTGACAGTGAGATGCAATCGAGAGTTATCTCAGAAGCAGAAGCACAAGCTTATCTTGGTGACTTATTGCTCCACAGTAATCGGAAAGACAGCATGACCTACCTGCAGAAAGCTGTCTCGCTGGATCCGGATCTGCCGGTGGCGAATGCGGCGATGGGGATGGCGATGTTGCGCGAGCGGAAGTTGGGGGAAGCGCTTCGTTATCTTGAACGCGCTGTAAAGGCCGGCGATCAAAACTACCTCGTTCACTACTACTACGCCTACGCACTGAGTCAGCAGAATGCCAACGAGTCGCACATGGTGATGGGCTTCGCACCTGAGCAGGGAGAAAAGATCCGCAAAGAGTTGCTGAAAGCGATTGAACTGCGTCCGGACTATCCGGCGTCGTACCAGCTGCTGTCTTTCGTCAGCCTGGTTACGGGTAACAACCTTGAAGAGGCAAGGACACTGCTGGCTCGCGCGATCAAACTGTCTCCGGGAAGAACAGAACTGGTGTTCATGCTGGGTCAACTTTATCTGCGCAATGGTGATCTAAAACAAGCGCGAACACTGTTGGAGCAGGTCACAAACTCCAACGCTGAAGACGAGATGCGACAACACGCGCGCTCCATGCTGGCCCAGCTAACGTCTATGGAGGAACAGCGGGCCCAGTTTGACGCTCAGCGGGCAGAACGAACTAAGCAGAATTCCGGCCAGCCCACGCTGTCCCGTCCTGGCAACACGGTCACAAGCAGCTCGACTGCAAACGACCCCGTTCAACCAAACAATGCTTCTGACGCGTCATCATCATACTTACGCGAAGCGCTGAGAAAAGCCGCGGCAGGCGAGACCCAGATACAAGTATTACTTCTACGAATCGACTGTGATGCTAAAGGGATTGTTTTTGTGGTGAAGTCTGGTGATGTAACCCTTCGACTCCATACACCAAAGTTTGAACTGCTCGCGATCACAAGTTATAACCCATCGATTCAAGGCGACATCACCTGTGGGCCACGAAAAGTTGGTGAGCCTGCAGTCGTCTCCTTTATTAAGAAAGCGGATAAGCGACTTAAGACTGATGGAACGATTACCGCGATCGAGTTTGTCCCGGCCGATTTTAAGTTTGCACCGTAATGGTGGGCTAATGTCGGAAAGGGGCAAAGGTCGCATCGAGTACCTCACTGGAAAAGTGCAAGTTGGGAAGGGGGCAAGCGGCGCCACGAGACCTTTAATTAGTGGTCCCGAGCGCGCCCCCGCTGATGATCATCTGAAGCGCCATAATCCTTAACTAGCATCCCGAGCAACTAGCTGGCCCAAGTGACTGCCGAACCCCCTTGCAGCCAGCGTTTCAGATCAACATTGAAGAATATCGCGATAGTTAAACTGCAGTCCTGAGACTTCGGAGGATCAGGTCAGCGGGGGCGCGCTCGGGACCACTAATCCAAGGTCTCGGTAGCTCCGCTCTGCCCCCTTCCCAACTTGCACTTTTCTAGTGAGGTACTTGAGGCGTCGCTCTTCCTCCTTCCCAACTTGTACTTTACTAGTGAGACACTTGTAGCCTGTGGTTGACAAACAAATGTCTTGACTTGAATTGCCTCGTCAAATTACGTTGTTTCTACCTCTCCTCGATTGCCCCGACCACAAAAGAAATCTAAGTTCAGTTTGGAGTTGGTCCATGCGTTCCCTTCGATTGGCCGGCCCGGCACGTGCGGCGCGCTGGCCCAGGTACAAAGTACTTTCACTGTTGATTGTTCACGCGGTCATCGGACTCGCTCTGCTTGCGCCGACCCGTGCGCGCCTTGCCAGCGCGCCCGTGCTTATCACTAAAACCAACTCCACTCGAGCAATTGCTGTTGAATCAGTAAACCTACTCGCCGAACCAGTCTCGCCAACCGTTCCAGTCAGTTTCGGTCAAGACAATCGCACGCGCATCATGTTGTTCGCGACGAACCTGACTTTGCAGCCGGGGGAAACAGCAGCATCGATAACAGCTGATGCCGAAGACGGGAATCACATTCATTACCCGATGACTGTTGAGTATGTCGGCGCAGTCCAGAGTTTTGGATGGATGACCTCGATCGTCATGCGTCTAAACGACAACATGGGGGATGTTGGCGACGTTTTGGTTGGGATAACTCTGCGAGGAGTAACAAGCAATAGAGTGCGTGTTGGTATCGGCCACGTTGGCGGAGGTCCGCCGGATGATGCTCCGCCTCCTCAACCGATTCCGGATCTGGGCCCAGGCGCCAGTCTGCACGGCAAGCAACTGTTTCCATCCGACAACGCCTGGAATGAAGACATCTCGAACAGTCCGCTCGATCCAAATTCCGACAATCTAATTGCCGGCATTGGTTTGAATACTAACTTGCATCCTGACTTTGGCACCGTTTGGAACGGGGCGCCGAATGGCATTCCATACATCGTTGTGCCGGGGAGCCAACCGCTTGTTCCAACCATCTTCGGAGACTACGAAGATGAAAGTGACCCGGGGCCGTATCCGGTGCCACCTAACGCACCGATTGAAGGTGGTCCAAGCTCAACCGGCGATCGTCACGTAATCGTTATCGATCGCGACAACTGGAAGCTTTACGAAATGGGAAACGCCTTTCCTGTTAACAACGGAGCGAGTTGGAATGCTTCTGGCGGAGCAGTGTTTGATCTGAACTCAAACGCCTTGCGACCCGCGGGTTGGACTTCAGCAGATGCGGCCGGGCTGCCGATCTTTCCTGGCCTTGTGCGTTACGACGAAGTGTTTGAACAGCAGGAGATCAAACATGCTATTAGATTCACTGCGCAGATTACTCGACGGGCGTACGTTGCACCGGCGCGTCACTGGGCCAGCACCAACACGAGCGTGAATCGTCCGCCGATGGGAATGAAAGTCCGACTTAAGGCGTCGTTCAATATTTCAGGCTTTACGCCGGCGATGCAGGTGATTCTAAGGGCTATGAAAAAGTATGGCTTGATCCTCGCTGACAACGGTTCAAACTGGTATATCAGCGGAGCACCCGATTCGCGTTGGAATGATGATGAGCTTAATGCATTGAAGACGATCAAGGGCTCGAATTTTGAAGTCGTGAAGATGAATAATATCGTCACGCCATAGGCAGCTTACTAGTTAAATACACGTTGAGAAACGTGCCAAGCGGCGCTTCCTCCCTAGAAAAGAGCAAGTTGGGAAGGGGGCAAGCGGCTCATAAAGTACCTCTCCAAAGCGGACCTGAGCGCGCCCCCGCTTACCTAATCCTCCTAAGCCTCAGCACTACAATTTATCCCTATTCCAATTTTGATATAGATGACTGAGGCTCGACCATTTTCGGCCAGGCGATGCTGTTGCTTGAGATTAATTGCCGGATCCTAGTAAGAGTTTATGGCACTTCAAATGAGCGTCAGCGGGGGCGCGCTCAGGACCACTAATTAAAGGTCTCGGTAGCGCCGCCCCCTTCCCAACCTGCACTTTTCTAGAGTGGTCCGTGTCGCGTCGCTCTGCCCCCTTCCAACTTGCACTTTTCTAGAGAGGTAATAATGGCGCTGCTCGCACCTACCCAACTTTGCACTGAATCTGGTAAATCCGCTTGCCACACTTCAATACAATTCTTTAGAGAGCCAATCCATCTCACCAAAGCTATCCGTATATCCTTACGAGTTCGAAAAATTCAGTTCCAACGAAGGAAGGTAACTACCGTGAAGAAAGTATTAGTCATGGTGCTACTTGCTGTGGCATCGATCACACTTGCAGTATCCAGCGCGAACGCGCAAATGATGGACAACTCAAACCCGATGGTTGGTGGCGCACCGATGTTGAAGTCGAAAGACATTGTCGACAACGCTGTAAATTCCGCCGATCACACAACCCTCGTTGCTGCCGTAAAAGCTGCGGGCCTGGTCGACACGTTGAAGAGTAAAGGACCGTTTACCGTCTT
Organism: Acidobacteriota bacterium; assembly: GCA_003222935.1. Lineage (GTDB taxonomy): Bacteria > Acidobacteriota > Blastocatellia > Pyrinomonadales > Pyrinomonadaceae > PSRF01. Next base: position 14,261 of record QHXL01000316.1, on the reverse strand, counting down.
CGCTCCGACAAATTCAGCATTCGACAAACTTCCCGCGGGCACCGTCGACACACTACTCAAACCTGAGAACAAGGGAATGCTGACAAACATCCTGACCTACCACGTCATCGCCGGCAGGTTCGACTCTAATGCAATCGCTAAGAAGATACAGGCTGGTAAAGGAAAGGCATGGTTCAAAGCGGTAAATGGTGGGACCTTGACCGCCTGGATGGATGGCAACACCCTGGTTCTGTCCGATGAAAAGGGTGGACAGTCACGAGTCACCATCGCGAATGTCTACCAATCAAACGGCGTCATCCACGTCGTCGACTCCGTCCTGCTTCCGAAATAACACCCGACAAAATTCAGCCGCAGATCTTCGCAGATAAACACTGATCAGAAGAATTCCTATATCTCTGATCTGCGTAGACCTGCGTCTATCTGCGGCTCATTCTTCAGCTAACTACTTTTGACCTTCGGTAACCATGTTTTGTTTTGTGCCGTTGAGTTCCTTCATCAACTCCTCGACGGCAGCCTCGAGTTGACGATCTCGTCCAGCGAGTGCGTCTTCAGGTTGTCGACCAGCATGTCAGGCTGAACGCCATAGTTGTCCATGTTTGTTCGTTTTGAATCCGCAAGGAAAACTCCGACACCCGGTGTACGAACTGTCGAGCCGTCGATCAAACTGTAGCTTCCTGTTCCGATAACAGCGCCCATGGTCGGTGTTCCAACAACTTTGCCCAAACCAAGAGCAGGCCGTAAAGGATTCAAGGGCAAAGGTCAAAAGTGGCAATCGGCAATCGGCATTTGGCAATGACTTATGGCATCATTACATCCGGAGAATTCATCGTGATTACTTGTAGAAAGATGCGGGCCGCCGACGTTAGCGATGCTTTCGACATGCTCTCGAATTTTCTTAGAGCAGACGAGCATTACCTTGCCAGCAGTCAAGCTTACGGCGACCTGGGAATGAAAGGATTGAACGACGCTCTCGATATATTCCTCGAACGACCTGAACTTGGTTTTGTCTGGATGGCGTTTGATGAAAAGGGCGCGGCGGCAGTTTGTGTCGTCTGCTACGCCATCTCAACGTCGATGGGATCGGTTGTCGCCAAACTCGACGATGTTTCAGTAAAGGATGATCGTCGCGGTAAGGGTGTGGGATCAGAGTTAATGGAGCAGTTGAAAGATCAGTTGCGCAAAGAATCGGTGACAAGGATCGACGTCGCAGTTCACTTGGAAAATCCGGACGCGCGCCGGTTCTATGAAAAGACCGGGTTCATCCGACTCAACGAAGAACGTCTCTCCTGCGTAATCCAAATGTCCGATAAACTTTAGTTTGTCGTGACTCCAGTCAAAAGCCGCCTGCGATACTTTCCCTGTTATCGGAGGCGGCGCTTTTTCAGCTAAACAACAACTAAAGTTTATCGGACATGTAGGTTCGCGATCTCTTCGAAGTACTTCGCGAAGGCCACCATGCCACCAGACGCCTGTTGCCAGTCGAAATTCTCATTCGGCGCATGATATCCATGTTCGGGTAGGGAAAGCCCCAGGAACAACACCGGGCACTTGAGAACCTTCTCAATACTCGTCATCGCGCCGATGGTTCCACCATCACGAACAAACACTGCTTCCTTGCCAAAGGAAAATTTAATCGCGCGCTTGAGAGCTTCCGGCAGCTCGCCTTCGACCACGGTGCGAAAGGCCGGCGCAGCATGTTCGAACTCAACTGTGACATCAGGATTTTTCGCTTTTACCGCAGCCGCAAGGAGCTTTTTGATCTTCGCCGGGTCCTGACCTGGCACCAACCGGCACGAACCTTTTACTTCCGCACGTGGCGGCACGATCGACTTCAAACCCGGTCCCTGGTAACCACCAACCACACCGTGAATCTCAAGTGTCGGCATGCCCCAGATCCGTTTCATCACTTCCAATGGATCGGTCGACCTCATTTTCTTCAAGTGATGCGCCTTCTTGAAACCGTTTACGGTGAAGCCGCAGTTGGCCCAGTCGTTCAACTCTTTTTTCGAGGGCGGAATCACATCGTCGTAGAAACCCTTCACTCTTACTTTGCCAGTTCTGACGTCATATAAATCGCAAACCAATTGCATCAACTCAGCGATCGGGTTTCGCGACGCGCCGCCAGTCTCGCCCGAGTGGGTGTCGACGGCACCTGTTTCTAATCTCAAAATGAATCCCAGCAAGCCGCGCAACCCGGCGGAGCTAGCGGGACGATTGCGGGACACCCAAACCGTGTCGGAAACGACGACGGAATCAGTGCGCAGATCTTTTACGTTCTTTGTAATAATTGCTTCGAAATTAGGCGACCCTATCTCCTCTTCAAACTCCCAGAGAAACTGAATGTTTGCCGGTACGTCAGCTTCAATCGCGGCGCGCGCGCCAAAGAGCGCGCTAAGGGCAGGTCCTTTGTCGTCAGTCGTTCCGCGACCGTAGTAAGTGTCGCCCTTTTGAGTGAAGACAAAGGGCTCGGTATCCCAGGGCTCAGTCTCTTTCGACGCCGGTTGAACATCAATGTGGTTGTACACAGTTACGGTCGGGAGTTTGTCATCCTTATGAAAGACGCCGTGGATCACCGGATTGCCTTTGTCCAATTTGTAAACGCGTGCGTCACCACCGACACGTTCGATCGTTTCGACTGTTAGCTCGACACCTTTCGCAATATCCGGCAAATGAGCAGGGTCATTACTCACCGTCGGAGTTTCGACGAATTGACGCAGCAGTCCTTCGAACTCCTGCCTATGTTCGTTAGCAAATGCGCGCAGACTGTCCCGTTTCAATGTTGTCGGCATCAAAGAAATCCTCCGTCGAATTGTCGTGCGATAACGTCCTCATCATATTCAGAAACGAGTTGAACTGCTAGTTGGGTCTGAACTCTCTCAGAGTTTCATTTAGCATCAGCCGCTCTTCCGCCAAAGGGCAAACCTGTGTCCGATGTAGTAGACTGACCGTACAAATTGAGTTTTCGGGGGAGCCGGAAGGCTGAGAGTTTGGGAGTATTGTAGATTGAAAATTGCAGATTGAAGATTGGTCCCCTTCGCTAAGGGCGGTTCCCAAATCTGCAATCTGAAATCAAACAATCTGAAATCCTAAAGACCCCTTGAACCTGATACGGTTAGGACCGTCGAAGGGAGAAACAGTTATCGTACCGTTCCAACCTTCGCTTCAGGTGGAACGGTTTATTTTTGAGGTGCTTTCTTTATGACCTTTTCAGCCGACGATATTTCTGCACTCGTTGCGAACATGAAGGCAGTTCAGGAAGCTGCCGAGAGCGGTGGTGGAAACAAGCTAATGCGCTTTGTTCTGATGCCGGGCGCAATTTAGGTTTCGAAGACGATCGGGAGGTTTTCTGAGATGAGCAGCACATTGCAAACCAAGACGTCGAGCCTTGATGGCGAACTCCCCAACTCGCGTCGTGTTTACGTGGAAGGTGAACAAGATGGAGTACGGGTTCCGTTTCGCGAGATCGCGCAAACACCGACGCGCAACTTCGACGGAACCCTGATCGAGAATCCGTCTGTGCGTGTGTACGACACCAGTGGTCCCTGGGGTGATCCGTCCGCGGACTGTGAGGTGACTGAGGGATTACAGACGCTGCGTCGCGAATGGATTCTCAGTCGCGGCGACGTTGAAGAGTACGAGGGTCGTGAGCGTCGACCAATTGACGACGGCTATCTGACATTCGACGCCGCTAACCGGGCCCGGGTGAAAGACGTTGGCAAACTCGAAGACTTCCCGTCGCTTAAACGCGCCCCGCTTCGTGCCAAATCAGGAGCCTGTGTCACACAACTTCATTATGCGCGACGTGGAATCATTACTCCCGAAATGGAATTCATCGCAATTCGGGAAAATTTAGGCAGAGCCGCGGCGATTGAATCAAACGATGATCGATCGTCAATACTTCATCAACATCGCGGGCAGTCTTTTGGCGGAGCTCTTCCCCAGTACGTCACTCCTGAATTCGTACGCGAAGAGGTAGCGCGGGGTCGTGCAATCATTCCCGCAAACATCAATCATCCTGAATCGGAACCGATGATTATCGGTCGTAACTTCCTGGTTAAGATTAACGCCAACATTGGTAACTCGGCCGTTGCTTCTTCAATCGAAGAAGAAGTCGACAAGATGCGCTGGTCGATCAGATGCGGTTCCGACACTGTGATGGACTTGTCGACTGGTAAGAACATTCACGCCACGCGCGAATGGATTATTCGCAACTCGCCGGTACCAATCGGAACAGTTCCGATCTATCAAGCACTCGAAAAAGTAGGCGGCAAGGCCGAAGATCTCACCTGGGAAATCTTTCGCGACACACTGATCGAGCAAGCAGAACAGGGTGTCGACTACTTCACGATCCACGCCGGTGTGCGTCTGCCTTACGTTCCGCTGACTGCGAAACGCACAACGGGAATCGTTAGTCGTGGCGGGTCGATCATGGCCAAGTGGTGCCTTGCGCATCATGAAGAGAGTTTTCTCTACACGCACTTCCGCGAGATCTGCGAAATCATGGCTGCTTACGATGTTTCATTTTCACTGGGCGATGGACTGCGGCCAGGTTCAATCGCAGACGCAAACGACGAGGCCCAGTTTGCTGAATTGGAGACGTTGGGTGAACTAACAAAGATCGCGTGGGAGTACGACTGCCAGGTGATGATTGAAGGCCCGGGTCACGTCCCGATGCATTTAATTAAGGAGAACATGGACAAGCAACTTGAGACTTGTCATGAAGCTCCTTTCTACACCCTTGGACCACTAACAACCGACATTGCTCCCGGCTACGATCACATCACGTCAGCGATCGGTGCGGCGATGATTGGCTGGTTTGGAACAGCGATGCTCTGCTACGTCACACCCAAAGAACATCTCGGGTTGCCAAACAAGAAGGACGTGAAAGATGGGGTAATTGCATACAAACTAGCGGCCCATGCGGCAGATTTAGCAAAGGGACATCCCGGTGCGCAGTATCGCGACAACGCGTTATCGAAAGCGCGTTTTGAGTTTCGCTGGGAGGATCAGTTCAACCTGTCACTCGACCCGGAAGTCGCGCGCGAGTATCACGATGAGACCCTGCCACAGGAAGGCGCTAAGCTGGCGCACTTCTGTTCTATGTGTGGTCCACATTTTTGTTCGATGAAGATCACGCAGGATGTTAGGGAGTATGCTGCGCAGAAAGAGATTGAAGAAGCGGCAGCGCTGAGTGTCGGGATGAAGGAAAAGGCGGAGGAGTTTGTTGCCGCCGGTGGAGAGGTTTACAGTAAGGCTATTAGCTAGACTCGTTATTCTCGCAACTTGGACAGCAATGGAATCAAAGAGTGCATCATCTAAGCCCTTCAAAATAGGTGGTGAAAAGAGACTCCGCGAATATTTGCGCGATCAGGAAATAAATCTTCAGTCCCGAATCGATCGGGAAACTGATGAATACATTTCGAGGGTTGACGAAGCAGAGTTTATAGAGCTCATTGTCAATGAGTTTTCACTAGCTATCCCTCAATTGGATTTTGATAACGTCACAGCCTCAACAGGCAAGACGCTCGTTCCAGCCGAAAGATTCCCGCCCAACCAATTCGATGT
>QHXL01000316.1:8159-8643 GCA_003222935.1 Acidobacteriota bacterium | reverse complement strand
GAGACAGTTTCGTGCCTGAAAATGGGCCTTCCGGCTTCGTTCAAGACGGTGAACTTTGCTTTGAAATAATCAATTTTTACCAAGACATCGCGAGGGTTAAGAGAACCTCGGAGTCTATCATTAGAGACATTAAGACCTTAACTGCAAAGCTAGTTGAGGAGCTTGAGAAATATAACGACAGCCTCCGATGGTCGACTAGGCAACGACTTAAAGATCGAAAAAAGAAGCTCAACGATATCGTTCAAGTCTTGGGTGTACCTCTCAAAAAGTCTAGGCCCCCGGCCATTATTCCCGCACAATTAACTCAAGGAACTGAAATGGGATCTCAGAAAACATACGATGTCTTCCTCAGTTATGCTTCTAATGACAGTAAGGAGGCATCGCAGATCTATGACTTCATTGCTGATGCCGGTGCCACCGCTTTCCTTAGTGAAAAGTCGCTCAAGCCAGGTGACGATTTTGAAGAGACCATCAGGGAAGCACT
>QHXL01000316.1:0-8019 GCA_003222935.1 Acidobacteriota bacterium | reverse complement strand
ATCCTCTTTCGTTGTTCCCCAGCCGAAGCACCCGATCGAATTCGCAGATTACAGTGTATGAATTTTCATAATTGCAGGACTCTTGTTCAAGAGAGGTTTTCAAAGTAGCACCAACGCAGTAAACGCCCTGGGTTAGCCGGAAGTGTAAAAACTTCTGGTGAGACATTGATGACAGCTAACGATGAGGTTGTTCACCCTTCAGCTTCCGAGTTATCCTTCCTTCATGAGTACCATCGTTGAAATCGAAAAACTCGCGCTTGACCTCCCCGAGGAGGAGCGTGCGACTTTGGCAATGAACCTGCTTGAATCACTTCCTCCGATTCTGGCTGACGAAGATGGTGGTGTAGGCGAAGCGCTCAGGCGTGACGCTCAAATGGATGCTGATCCTTCGCAGGTTATTTCACTCGCAGAGTTGGATTCACTGATCCAGGGCCGTCGGAAGTAGGTGCGACTGGAGTTCAATCGGCAGGCAGCTTCGGATATCTCGCAGATCATGGATTACTACGAAGGTGTCGCTGGCGAACAACTCGCAGACGAGTTCTACAGTGAGCTACAGGCGTATTTGCGAAAAGCTGCCGATTCCCCCCAAAAGTACAGCATCCGAGAACATGGGCTCCGGCAAGTGCAACTCGAGAAGTTCCCTTATCATTTCCTGTTTCGGATAGTTGATGACAACACCGTGCGCATCCTTGTTGTTCGTCATCACAGCAGGCGACCGTCACTCGGGCTTCACCGACGTTAACCCTCGACCAACCAACTGGGATTGGAACAACACCCGCACTATTGGGCCACCTTTGCTTTGATCGGCAATGGCACATAGTCTACCGTCGCCTTCACTCGAATCGTTCGCGAGGACAGGGTTTATCCTAGGTCGAGTTGAATTTTCTTTTGCGTATTGCAAAAGGGCGAAAGAGTGAACAAACGTCACTCACTTTGAAAATATTGGCTTCAATCGCAGTTCGAGGCTGGAAACTGGAAAACCCACTTGCCTGAAATCCACATTCGTCGTGCAACCCGTTCTGACGCCGAACTTCTAACCGAGCTCGGCGCGCGTACCTTCGTCGAAACTTTCGGCGCTGACAATTCCGAAGACAACATGGCAGCGTACCTGCCGATGGCTTTTAATACCGCACAACAATCAAGCGAGCTGAGTGACCCGCGCAAATCCACTTTCGTTGCTGAGATTGACGAGGTGGCTGTCGGTTACGCAATGCTAATGTCAGGTGAAGCGGCGCCGGAAATTAACGGCGAAAAACCGATTGAGTTAGTGAGGCTCTACGTATCGAAGGATTGTATCGGCAGCGGAGTCGGTGCAGCGCTGATGCAGGCGTGCCTGGATGAAGCAGCGTCGCAAGACTATCAAACGATCTGGCTGGGTGTTTGGGAAAACAATCTTCGCGCGCAAGCGTTCTATCGCAAGTGGGAGTTTGTAGAAGTTGGGATGCATGTATTCCAGTTAGGCGACGATCCCCAACGCGATCTTTTAATGCAAAGGGCATTGTGAGTAGGGAGGTTCGCTATTCCAGAAGACTTCTGATGCGAGCTGGTTCTTCGCCTAACCACTGAGGATTTTCGGCAGTTCCGTCGAAGAGCGACGACGTTTTGAACGGTTCAAACTCACCTTTTGATGCTGCCTTTGCAGTTCGTTCCAACAGTGATTCAACCTCACCTGGCGGCATTGGCTGAAACGTGCTCGCAGCTTCGAACGCTTGATCGAGTATCCCCATACTATCGATTCCCGTGATCACAACTGATGTCGGAAGATTCAACGCGTAATGCAAACACTCCACGGGTGTGACAGTGCCGGACTTTAAGAGAATACCGTTAGCCATGCTCTTCATTCCCAGGACGCCAATCTTGTTTCTCACCAACTCCGGTAGCACTTCTTTCTCAAAGCTTCGATAATGAGCGTCCATCACGTTCAGCGGCATCTGTACTGCGTCAAACCTGAATCCATTGCGCGCGGCGACTTCTAGCATGTAGAGATGAATGCGCGGATCCTTGTGTCCGGTGAATCCGATATAGCGAAGTTTGCCAGCCCGTTGAGCTTCAATCAGCGCAGCATGTGCGCCTTCAGGGTCGAAGATCCGGTGCGGATCCTCGAATCGAATTATCTCGTGGTGTTGGACCAGGTCGATCATCTCGACCTTCAGGCGTTTCAACGATTCCTCGAGTTGTCTCGTCGCCTCTTTCTTAGATCGCCCATCGATCTTGGTCATTAAAAACACTTTTTCGCGATAGCCGTCGGCAAGAGCCTTGCCCATGCGAGTTTCACTTTTGCCTTCGTTGTAATCCCAACAGTTGTCCATGAAGTTAATGCCACGATCGATCGCTGAACGCACGATTCGTATACTTAATGGCTCATCGACATGTTTTAGACCGAGGTGCCAACCGCCAACACCGATGGCGGAAACTCGTTGATTAGTACTGCCGAGTTGGCGATAGATCATTTTGTTGTCAGGCATGTGTACCTCCAGCGTGTGTCCGATATGCTTTAGAATCACTTACTCTCGTGGCTATGAAGTCAGTACCGAAACGCAGTAGTGTCGGGTTGCGCCACGAATTAGAGGCCAATAATTTCAGAGGGACCCGACGCTACCGCGTTTCGGTACTGACTTGGTTGCCACTAAATTGACTCTTGCAAGAGCCTCGACCAGCCAGGCTAAAAGTTCCGTGACGAGTCAGTATCGACAAGCTAAACTGGCTGACCCGAATCTTCCCGTAAGGCTTAGGTAAGGTCACTTTGGTCCTTCTGGAAACCGAACGTCTGATACTTCACGAACTAAACGCGAACGACGCGCCGTTCATCCTTCGTCTTCTCAACGAACCTTCATTCCTGCGCTTCATTGGCGACAAAGGCGTGCGCAATCTCGACGACGCTCGCAACTACATTCTTAATGGACCAGTTGCGAGTTATCAACAAAACGGTTTTGGACTCTACCTTGTTCAGCTAAAGACAAACAACTCTCCTATCGGAATCTGTGGTCTTTTAAAGCGTGAATCGCTGGCCGACGTCGACATTGGTTTTGCTTTCGTTCCCGAAGTCTGGAACCAGGGCTATGCCTTTGAGTCGGCCGAAGCGGTCTTAATTTACGCAAAAGATATTTTGAAACTGCCGCGAATTGTTGCTATCACTGACAAGGACAACGAAGCCTCGGGTAAACTTCTCGAGAAACTGGGTTTGAGCTTTGATCGCATGATAGATCTGTCCGGCAAGGGAGACGAAACCCGACTCTTTGTTCCCAGCGAGGGCTAAGATGAAAATTGAACGCATTCACCAAATCGCCGTTTACGCTCGCGACCTCGAAGAGGCAATCTCTTTTTACCGCGACATCCTCGGCGCTAATTTCCTGGCGAAGTTTGATCCTCCGGGCCTGGTCTTTTTCGACTTCGCGGGCACACGGATTCTGCTTGAAACGACCGGGCCAAAGGCGAGCGTATATTTTCGCGTCGCAGACATTCACCAGGCCCATCAGGAACTAGTTGAGAAAGGCGTAAAGTTTATTGCCGAGCCACACATGATCTTTCGTGACGATAACGGCGTGTTTGGCGCCGCCGGCGAGGAAGAATGGATGGCGTTTTTGTCAGACCCTTCCGACAACACGCTTGCGCTGGCCAGCCGGGTAACTAAGAAAGACTAGGATGAAAAAGTCGACAAAGGAACAAACCGATATTGGCGAGAGCCAGGTGGAAAGGGTGCGCCAGATATGTTTGAGCCTGCCTGAGACTTTTGAAAAGCTTTCGCACGGCGAGCCTACATTCTTTGTGGGTAAACGTGTGTTTGCAGCGTGTTCAATAAACCATCATAACGACGGACACATTGGCGTCACGATACCAGCTGCGATTGGTGTTCAGGCGGCCTTGATCGAGAAATCGCCGAAGAAATTTTATCGGCCACCGTATGTTGGACATGCCGGTTGGGTTGGTATCGAACTGCCGCGCGTGAGTGATCGTGAACTCAAGATGCACCTTCGAGAGGCATGGAAGTTAATAGCTCCGCCCAAGCTTCAATCCGAGCTTGGATGAAACGAATCATTTTCCAGATCTCATTTGACATTTTTCAGTCGTCAAGTTTAAGGCTTCCACCGTAACAACTGTTTGCCTATGCCCAAATACGTCGCCTTTTTGCGAGCAATAAATGTCGGCGGTCATCTTGTAAAGATGGACCAGCTTCGGGGTCTTTTTGAAGAACTTGGCTTCTCAAATGTCGAAACGTTCATCGCCAGCGGCAACGTAATTTTCGATACGAAGACGACAAACTCTAAATCTCTTGAAAGTAAGATCGAGAGACATCTCATGAAGTCCTTCGGATACGAGGTTGCGACGTTCATCAGATCCGTAACGGAGTTGGGGGCTATTGCTCAACACAAACCATTCAGCGACGAAGAACTGACGGCGGACGGCAATACTCTCTACATCGCGTTCGTGCGCGACAAACCGCCTGGAGCAGTTGCTAAGAACCTGGTGTCACTAAGTTCAGCTATCGACGCGTTCCAGGTCCACGATCGTGAAGTGTACTGGTTGTATCGCCGGAACAACGGTGAGTCGAAATACTACGGTGCTGCACTCGAGAAGGGTTTGGTAATGCCGGCAACGCTGCGGAACGTGAATACGATCAACAGGCTTGCTGCGAAGTATTGTAAGAAGTGAAGCGGGACTCAGCCAGGTCGGATCTCAGTGCGAGTTGGGAAGGGGCAGAGCGGCGCTACACGAACCTCGCTAGAAAAAGTGCAAGTTGGGAAGGGGGCAGTTTTTCTAGCGAGGTTCGTGGTAGCGCCGGCTCTGCCCCCGAGCACCTCGTACTTTTTCTAGTGAGGTTCGTGAACTTGTATTCTTCTAGTGCGGTACTTTTGTTTGGAGTCGCTTCCCAACTTGTTGTGATCTGCTGAAACTAACCCCAAACGATTTTGTGAAACAAACTGTCCATCTCTTCTGCTGGCTCTTTCATTCCGCGATCTATCCACCACTGCATTAACGACAGCAAAGCGCCGGCATGTGCTATTGCGAGTGCAGGACGCTGTACTGCCAGGATGTTCACACCTTTCGGCAACTCTTGCAGGCGTCGTTCTATTCCGCGTGCAAAGTGTCCACGAGCCAACTCAAGGTTGGCGTGGAGTTTTCCTGAAGTTCTTAATGCTGTAACGAACTGTTGGGCTTCGATCAAGTGGCTGAAGAATTCCTTGACCGGAAAAACTCGATCGGACTTGTCACCGTGCACCGATAGAGCCATCGAGAACATTTCAAAAAACTCATCGGCATCACTCATCAACAAGTCGTCTTTGTCGCTGTAGTGTGAATAGAAAGTGGACCGACCGACGTTTGCTCGATCGAGAACATCCTGGACAGTAATGGACTGGAAAGGACGCTGCTGCATGAGTTCGACAAGAGCGTCGCCTAAAGCATCTCGAGTTTTTCTGACGCGAGCGTCGATCTTTTTCCGCTCCAGTTGGGGTATCTGCTGTCTAATGTGACGCTCGTTGTCGGACATAACACGCCTTTCTGTTCAGCTTCTGAGTTTTTCGACTTACTACACTGGACAGGCAATTTTTAATTACGCAGATTACACCGTGAATGACCAGGTAGCACAAGCTGAATGCGCAGTAAGCAGGAGCAGGAAGCAGGGGCAGGAAGCATAAGTAGGGCAGAGCACGCTGTGAAGAACGCGAACCATAAAGAACAATGCGAGAAAATTCTGCGCGTGCCTCCTGCTCCTGCTTACTGCTCCTGCCTACCCAACTTGTCCAGGAGGAAGCGACATCTACATGATTTCTCTACAAAATATCTCCAAGACATTTCAAACACCGGCGGGTTCCTTCTCCGCGTTGAAAGATATCAACCTCCAAATAACAGGCGGTGAATTTATTGGACTGATCGGGAAGTCCGGAAGCGGCAAGTCGACGCTGCTTAACATGATGGGAGGAATCGATCGTCCTTCGACGGGCTCAGTCACAGTAAGTCACACTGAGATTCAAACTCTGGCTGAAACAAAGCTGGCTGCGTGGCGCGGGCGCACAGTTGGTTTTGTTTTTCAGTTCTTTCAACTATTGCCGACACTGACAGCGGCGGAGAACGTCATGCTGCCAATGGACTTCTGCAAAACGTTCCCGAGTCGCGAACGTCGGAAACGCGCGCTCACGCAACAAGCCGACAAACTTCCGGCCACGCTTTCAGGCGGCGAGCAACAACGCGTCGCAATAGCGCGCGCACTCGCTAACGCCCCCGGTGTAGTACTGGCTGATGAACCAACTGGAAATCTCGATTCCGTTACTGCGCATTCCGTACTCGATCTTTTTCGACAAATGGCTGACGAAGGCACAACGGTTGTTATCGCAACACACGAGGCTGATATCTCGCGAGTGATCGATCGAACTGTCGAGATTTCAGATGGAGAGTTGGTTAGTGTGACGGGTTGAATCAGGGACACCGGACACGCCGAACAAACACTGATATTTCGCAAACTTCAGGGCACAGCACAGACAGAACCAGGGGCATAGCCCAATCCAAGTAGCGACGTAACGGCGGGGCAGAGCCATCGCCTCACATCCGGCGGCAAAGCCGATTCGAAAACTTTGTTAGAAAGGCCAGATTCTAAGGACTTCATACGCAGAGAACACACAGAGAAATTCACTATGACAACCCCCATGCTCAAATCGATTCGGGACTTCTGGCACGAACGCACTCGTACCGTGCTCGTAATCATGGCAATCGCGCTGGGCATTGCTGCGTTTGCCTCGGTGATGTCTGCATACGCCATCCTCACGCGCGAGCTCGACCGCGGATACCTCGCAACCAATCCGGCTTCTGCCGTTATTAGCATGGACGCGATTGACGACGGACTGATTCAAGCCGTCTTAAGTGATCGTTCGATCAGTGACGCGGAACCGCGAAGAGTTGTCAGCGGCCAGATCAAATCCGGACCGATTCAATGGCGAAACCTGATTCTCTTTGTTGTTAAAGACTACGGCGATGTGCGCGTCAGCAAACTTGAGCGTGAACAAGGCGCCTGGCCGCCAGGGAGAGGCGAGCTACTGATCGAGCGCGATGCATTTCAAGTCGCGCGCGCAAAGATAGGTGACGTCGTTACGGTTAAGACAGCTAACGGTGTCGAGAAACAACTCACCGTCACGGGTCGGGTACACGATGTGGGCCAGGCACAGGCGCGAATGGAAAATATCGTCTATGGCTACATCACGCTCGAAACACTAACTGAAATTGGCGAACAGCCCTTCCTGGACCAACTCAACATCCTGGTTGCTGAAAACCGGTATGACGAGGATCACGTTCGTGAAGTCGCTGCTAAAGCAGAAAAGCTAATTGAGGGTCTTGGACATAAAGTGCGACGGGTAGACGTTCCTAAACCCGGCAAGCACCCTCATTCGGATCTGACCGGTAGCTTGCTGTTGATGATGTCGAGCTTCGGTCTGCTTGTTCTTGCGCTGAGTGGAATTCTGGTCGTCAATCTCCTCACTGCCATGATGGCAGCGCAAGTTCGCCAGATAGGAATGATGAAAGCGGTTGGCGCAACCAGGGGGCAAGTTTCAAGGATCTACTTTGGTCAGGCCGTGTTATTGGGAGTTGCCGCGACTCTTGTCGCGTTTCCTTTGGGAGTAATTGGAAGTCGCGTGCTGTGCAACTACATGGCCATCTTTCTAAACTTCGATATCAACAGTTATGCAGTTCCCTTGTGGGTCTATCTACTCGTTGGACTGGTTGGAATAATTACTCCTTTATTAGCTGCCGCGTTTCCGATTTGGAAAGCAACACGAGTATCGGTGCGGGAGGCGATGGCTGATTACGGAGTATCGCAAAACTCTTTTGGTCAAGGATGGCTTGATCGGCGCCTGTCACAACTTGGTGGTAGCAGGCGTCCTTTAATGATGTCGCTGCGAAATAGTTTTCGCCGACGAGCACGGCTTGCACTTACACTGCTGACTTTATCCGCCGGCGGGCTGTTCTTCATGTCAGCGCTTAACATTCGATCGTCGCTGGTAAATACACTCGATCGAATGTTTGCCATCA
>QHXL01000439.1 GCA_003222935.1 Acidobacteriota bacterium | reverse complement strand
GACTTCATCATCACCACCATTCGAAATTCACGTTCAGTTGATGAAGCGCGTCAATGGCTGACGGGGAACCTGGCAACGACCGCGGAAATTAAGACGTGGAAAGGTGTCCCCTCGAACGAGCCAATCGCGAAGTATCTTCCACGTTTGAAGAAGGCGATTGAAGACCTGGCATTCTCGGATATCCAGGCGCAAGCGATTCTCGATCTACAGTTGCGACGCATCTCCGCACTCGAGCGACAGAAAATCACCGATGAGTACGAAACAATAATTAAATTGATTGCGGGTCTCGAAGAAATTCTTTCAAACGAGCGATCACTGCGCAGGGTAATTACGGGTGAGCTCGAAGAAGTTAAAAAAGACTTTGGTGACGAACGGCGCACGGAAATTGTCGATGAAGGCGTCGATCTTTCGATCGAGGATTTGATCGCCGATGAAGATGTAGCGATCACAGTCACGAATAGCGGTTACATCAAACGTACGCCAATAACCACATATTCTCGCCAGGGTCGCGGGGGTAAAGGTCGTTTTGGCGCCGCGGCGAAGAATGGCGACTTTGTCGAGCATCTCTTCATTGCCTCAACGCATGCCTATCTCATGATCTTCACAGACGACGGCATGGTCTACAAGATCAAGGTTCATGAAGTACCTGATGCTGCGGCTTCGGCGCGTGGCAAGGCTGTCGTAAACCTTATCAGCATTCCTACCGATCGAAAGTTGGCAGGTGTAGTCCCGGTCAAGGAATTTGTTGAGGGTCGCTACGTCGTAATGGTTACTCGCAAAGGCATAATCAAGAAGACTTCGCTGGCAGATTTTCGGAACATTCGCACCAACGGCATCAATGCGATCAACATCGACGACGGCGATCAATTGCTGGACGTCATCTTAACTGACGGTACCAAGCGAATCTTTATCGCCACTCACAACGGATTAGCAATTCGGTTTGATGAGAAGAATGCGCGACCGATGGGTCGTGCGACTCGTGGCACCCGGGGAATCGATCTCCGGCCTGACGACTATGTGGTGTCGGTTTGTGCTGTCTCCTCAGAAGACACGGAGCGAATGCTGTCGGTGTCAGAACAGGGCTACGGCAAGCAAACCCCTATCACCACCTATCGTCTGCAGTCACGTGGCGGAAAAGGCGTCATCAACATGAAGACGACTGACAAAACGGGCAAGGTCGTTGCGGTGTTCCCGGTAGACGATGAATCTGAAATCATGATCATCACTCAGCAAGGGAAACTAATTCGACTTGAAGCTGGGCACATTCGTAAGACTGGTCGAAGCGCCCAGGGAGTTCGACTCATTAAGACCGACGCTTCCGACATGGTGACAAGCGCTTCGTTGGTCCAAGCTGCCGCTGAAGATGAGGTCGAGGAATAAAGTCCGAACCTCTTGCAAGAGCAAGTAATTCAGCCGCAGATAAACGCAGAAAGACGCAGAGCAGAATAGGAAACAGTCGCCTGTTTTAACCCTGTCTGATCTGCGTCTTTCTGCGCTTATCTGCGGCTCACTCCGTTCTTCTTGCACGAGGTTCTAAAAGCATATCGGACTTTCCTTCACCTTCAACCCAAACCTCGCCGTCCTGAAAAACTTCCTTTTTCCAGATCGGAACTGTTCGTTTCAATTCCTTAATTAACCATTCGCACGCTTCGAACGCCGCGCGTCGATGCGGAGCACCCACGGCGATCACGACACTTGTCTCGCCGATTTCGAGTCGACCCAGGCGATGAACGATACCGACGTGTGCGATCTCGAAACGTTTGTGAGCTTCGGCTCCCAATTTCTCCATCTCCGACAACGCCATTGATTCGTATGCTTCATAGACCAGGTAGTCCGTCTGCCTGTCTTTGGTCCACTTACGAGCATAACCGTCTAACGTCACCGTCGCTCCGCACACTGGAAGTACGGTGCGGCGAGCTACCTCCCCGACATCAACAGTTTCAGTTGTTAGCTCAAAGAAATCGTCAGGGCAATCGTTGGTTCTTAACTGGATACCCGGGTCGGCGTATTCCTGGTTTACTGCGAAAAGCAGTGACCTGCCAAAGCGCTTCAAATCCGGAAACCTCTCTACCAGCGTCTCCGAAACACTTGAAAGAGTGGCAGGGGAGGGAAGCGACAGTTTTAGCGAAGAAGTTCCGGCAATGTCTTTAGCGCCACCAAAGAAAAGAACATTGACAGTAAGTTGATTCTCCAGGGCCTGGTTCATTCGAGTTCGATCTTTCTTCCGCTGTGTCCGTTCCCTTTGGCCAGCTCATGAACGCGAGCGCGTTCTTCGTAACCGTCCACCGCCTGATTTAACAGCCCACGAAGTTGTTGCAACCGTTGAGATGTCGATCGGAGTTCGAGTAATTCCTGCTTCACGTCAACCTCAACTTCCATCGCAGCGGCGACCAGGAACGACAGCCGCTGAGGTTCGGTGTCGGAGATGTCAGGAAGGCTCGCGCGTTCGTCGTTGATCGTTCGCACGGCCTGGGCGATGCGCGTGAAAGTTTCAGCGACTTCGGCTGCAGCTTCAGTTAAGACGTTCTCATCTTCCTCTTCATCTTCGAAGAATTGAACGCGGGCGACAAAGTACGGATCTCCATCTTCGACGTACGACTCGATGCGATATCTAATGACTCCAATAGTCAGAATGTTTGAACGACCGTCAGGGAATGTTTGAGTTTCAGTGACTTCGGCGACACAGCCAATTTGGCCGACAGCCGGGACTTCGAGTTCCGACGTTGAAGAGTCGAAGTATGAAAGTCCGAAGAGATTGTTGGTGATGCGGATGTCGTCCAGCATCTGCCGGTACCTGGGCTCGAAGATGTGCAGTGGCAAGGGGACACCGGGAAAGAGTACTACCGGCAACGGAAACAACGGGAGCTGTTTGACTCCTCTGACTTTCTCGATACCTTCGCTCATTTTGCAGACCGAACCCGATGAATCGGGGCTGAACCATTCGTAAGATGGGAATGCGTATTCGGGACGCGTCATTATCGCAGAGGAGGGAACTCAGTGTCATTGAGCTGGTGAAACAAAAAGCGACCTCAGTTCCGGGAAGGGACTCGGAACTGAGGCCTGAAATACACCTTCTGATGAAGTGGGATTCATCTAAGGTGCGTGAAACGATCGTCTTTAGTGGGTGACGATCGAATTTTAATACTCAAACGATCTGGGCAATAAGCTCCAGCCTGTGCACCGGCGACAATCTACAAATACTCGCCAACATCTCCTGAATCTCAAATGGCTTATCGAAAAACTCGTCAGCGCCGGCGTCATAACACGCCTGTTGAACTTCTGACTTGTCGTTCGAGCTCATTATCAGCACTCGCGAATTCGGCAAGTGACCCTTGATAAACTCCAACAGTTGCAGGCCAATCGTGGGAGTGTCGTCGGCCGGAGGCATCTGCAGGTCAAGGATCGAGATATCAGGTTTGTAGAAAGTCGCGCGACGGATGGCTGTCCTCATGTCGTTGGCCGTTACTACGTCGTAGTCTTCGGCGAGCGTCCAATACAGCTGCTGAGTAATTGCTTCGTCGTCATCCACGACTAAGATTCTGGGCTTCATTGTTAGATCGACTCCTACCTTCTCACCCAGTGTTAGCAATGCCTGTACCCAGAACCTTAAATAATCTAATTGAGGTAGATATTGAGCTTACCGACTTTCAGTGTTGTGTTACCTGTCAACTATGAGAAACAGTCTTGCCTTTAGCGTCTACTCTTGTAGACCAGAATGACGATAGTAGTTCATGGAGCAGTGCAAGTTGGGAAGGGTGGCAAGCGGAGCATAGGACGCCTCTCATTGAGGAGCCGAGCGCGCCCCCGCTGAGGTTCGATCAGTCGCTATTCAATGGTCCAGCGGGGGCGCCGCTACGGTCCACTCCTGGAAGACGCCTCTAGATCCGCTTGCCCCCTTCCCAACTGCACTGAACGCGAGGAGGGCTTTAGGCTTGAATTACTTTTTCCTACTTAGCTGATTTGGCTTGTCTTTTCAGATCACAGGCTTGGCGGGCTTGGTCTTTAGTTTAAGGGGTGGAGGTGCGTCGTCTACGGGAGTATCAGTCGACGGCTTTGGCAGACCAGACGCGGGTACTGCTGGAGTTGCCGCAGCTGGTTTTTGGACTGGTGGTTTTGTTGATGGCGGAGCAGATGTTGATTCGTCATCTTCGCCGACTTCGTCTACGACTTTCAGCTCTGCACCATACTTCTGATAGTTACGAAAGCGAACATCGTTTCGACTCTGCAGCACGTACTGCGGTTGGGCTGTCGTCAAACGGATTTCAGAGTGAAGTGGCAGCAGGTACTTGTGCTCGTTGATCTGAACCCAATCGTAGTCGATAACACTGCTCGCTGCGGTAATCGGGAAACCCGAGGGAATCTCCGTCGCTATCTGTTCAAATCGCAAAACTCTATCCATCTCGCGATCGATCCAGATCCGGCCCTGCGACCCGACCACTGCGCTCGCTCCCGAATCGCTGACACTCAGTGTTAACTGCGACTGTTCTTTTTTAACCACGTACTCGAAAACGACAGTCCTTCGACCTTGAACTGTGTCGGTGTCCACCATCCTAAACTCGGTTCTTGTATCAGGCTTGAAGATGTCAGCCAAAGCTGAAATGTATTCGACTCCACTCGACGTTGTGCCCTTGGTGTACTTGCTGTAGTCAGTTCCTTCCTTAACTTCCTCACCGGCAGGTACGCCATTGATTGAAAGTAGCTTGTACTGCTCACCCTGGTTTGCGCGGTAGCCGACGGCGATTGAGAGATTGTCCTGGGGAATCCAGTTGGTGGTTGTCCCATACGCAACGGAGCGTTTGATCAGTTGCTTCACGATGAAATCAGGCATCGCGTTCGCGGCCGCGAGTGTGACGTTACGAGTTCGGGCCAGGAGTTCATCCGCTTCGGGAGACGCCGGCAAAGCGGCAGCAGTTGGATTAACTCGACGTCTCTCCGCCTCCTCGAGGGTCCGGCGCAGCAAAGGATCATTGCCACTCTTGGTTGCAACGACCGAGCGCATGCCGTCGGTCAGGGGAAAACCAATCCCTCGACTGCGAATCTCTTCAACGAGTTCGGTTAGTTTTTCAGGGTAACGAGGGATTTGATACAGCCAGGAGACGATCTCTTTGCTGGTTAATGGTTGAAGCTGTTGTGGTTGAGTGGGAGCTCCCGGGTATTGCGCCGAAACAAGCGACACGGGAAGAACTGCCAGTAAAAAAGCCAAATTTCGAAGGAAATACATCCTGGGAGAAACCTTTAGGAAAACAAGATGACGGAATTACTAACTTCCGATGGGTTAGCGGGTGCGACGGTTGCCCAGCCGGGGGGTAGCTTAACGCAAGGTTATGGGATCTCTAAATGGAGGAGTAGAAAGTCAGACGGTCTCTTCCAATATCGATGGGAAAACTTTCGAGTTTTTTGAGACTGTCACTTAGGCTTCGCCGCCGGATGTGAGGCGACGGCTATGCCTCGCCGTAACTGGCGCTTTCGATTTGGGCTGTGCCCCTCGTATGAGCTGGGCTCCTTTGGAGGTTCTTTACTACTCAGGCTGTTTAGGGTCGGATCCGAATAAGGGCGTAGCCCAAAGCCGACGCGCCAGTTACGGCGTGGCGGAGCCGTCGCCTCACATCCGGCGGCGAAGCCGATACGGAATCCCGCCTTTGGGATGTGGCTGCCTGATGCGCGCACTTAAGTGACACAGAGTTTATTAATCGCGAGTGACAGGATCTGAACGCAGCGATTCAGCTCATCGATCGGGACAAACTCGCCGGTGCGGTGCGCCTCTCGAATGTCGCCTGGTCCCAGGACCACAGCTTCACTTCCAAGCGACGTCATTTGCGCAGCCTCGGTCCCAAAGGCAACGCTCCCCGCAGTCTTTCCAGTTGCCTCTTCTAACAATCGAACCAGTCTAGATTCCGGAGATGTCTCAAAGCCCGAATCATTACGACCTGAATTCACTTCGCACTCGAAATCAGGATCACTTTCCTTTTCTTTTTCGATCGCTTGATTGAGCAATTCGAGAAAGCGCGTTGGTTTCTGGTTTGGAACCGGTCGCCACTCGAGTGTGAATCTACACTCACCGGCAATCACGTTCTTCGCGGTTCCACCTTTAATCAATCCAAC
Source organism: Acidobacteriota bacterium (assembly GCA_003222935.1). Taxonomy (GTDB): domain Bacteria; phylum Acidobacteriota; class Blastocatellia; order Pyrinomonadales; family Pyrinomonadaceae; genus PSRF01. The sequence goes on along the minus strand of QHXL01000439.1, from coordinate 1,142 downwards.
GTTGAAAGTCGTGTAGGGCGGATTGAACCCCTCGTGATTATCTATCTTTAACTTGTCGCCCAACAATTCAAGTCGGGCAATCAAACGGGCAGCACGAAACACTGCCGACACTCCCAGTGCAGGATAAGCGCTGTGCGCTTCACGACCACGCAGCACTACTTCAGCGAGCGAGTAACCTTTGCCCGCACGGATTGGCTGAAGCGACGTTGGCTCACCAACAATGCTGTAGCGCGCAGTCAACGCTTTGATTTGGGCCAGGTATTTCGCCCCGAGCAGTCCAATCTCTTCATCGGAGGTGAAGACAAGTGCCAACGGCTTTTTGAGCGTGCTTATGTCGACTTGATCGACGGCGGTTAGCGCTGCGGCAATGAATGCCTTTGTATCGCAGGAACCGCGTCCGAAAAGTTTGCCATCGCTTTCTATGAGCGTTGTTGCTTCCGTCCAATTAGGATCGTACGGAACGGTGTCGGTATGACCAATCAAAGCTAGTTCAACTTCATCGGCAGCCGAAGTTGCCACCAGATTGATTTTTTCGATGCCAGCTTCGTCGTTGTAAGAAAATCGTTTGATCGATAAGCCGGCTCTTTTGCAACGGCTTTCGAGATATTCGACTAGCGGGCTGTTTGATCTAGATGAGACTGAATCAATGGCCACTAGTTCGGCGAGTGTTTCCTTAACAGTCATTCTTTGCTCAATTCCAAATCCGTGCTTGAAGGTCTTTGAACTTTTCAATTATCTCGACTTGTTCGGCGTGTAGACCATCTTTAACAATCTGCTTTCCTGCGACCACGACATCTCTAACCGCAGCGCGCGACAAAGAAAAGACAATGCTCGTAAGCAGGTCGTCGAGCGAACTGCCTGCAATCGATGGATCGTCAAGGTCGACGGTGAAAAAATCGGCCGGGGCACCAACGCTAATCGACCCAGCTTCGTGACCAATACTGCGAGCTCCGTTGCTTGTTGCGCATTCAAACAATCGTCCCGCCAATGCTGAACGCCCGTGATTATCGGGAGGCGTCAGCACATTACGCTCTTTCCGTTGGAGCCGGATGTGATACTCAAGCTCGCGAGCATCTTCGAGTAGGTTGATCTGAGTTTGACTGTCGCTACCTAATGAGACAGGCACGCGCGCGTCGAAATAA
>QHXL01000428.1:3777-5010 GCA_003222935.1 Acidobacteriota bacterium | reverse complement strand
AGTTGAGCGCGGGCTATTGCGTAGCAATTCGTACGTCGGTAGGATCTGCACCGCCCCAAGCAGCACTCCGGCAGCCATGAATGCAAGTGAGTGAAGGTATCGCTTGCGTAACTGGCTATCAAAAATCGCCATTGCGACTGTGTACGCAATTACGAGCAACGAAGTGTAAGCAAAGGTCTGTTGATGACCTGCAAAGATCTGAACGGCGATTACAAGAGCGAGAACAGCGCCTCGACGACGACTCCCGTTTTCGACGAATCGATCCAGCGCCCAGAGCGTCCACGGTAGTAACGCAGCAGTGTGCACAATATTGATGTGACTAAGCTGCCCGATCATGAAGCTGCCGTATTGCCAGCTGATACTTGTAATAACGGCGCCGAGTATCGACATTCTCGCGCGACGGGCGTAAAGATAGGCCCCTGCTGCCGCTATCATGTATGTTGACAGCACCATCAGGTTGGTCGCGACTCCCGGGGAAAAAACGAGATAGAACCAGTTAACTGGAAAAAGTAAACCGCCCTGTGCCGAAGCCCACAAAGGCATGCCGCTAAAGATATAGGGATTCCAAAGCGGCAGATTGCCTGACAGCGCCAGATTTGCTGCTGTCACTCGAATCGGAATGTTGTAAAGAATTCCGTCATCTGGTCCGAGGATCAAGTGATTCAATAACGCCGGTAAAAAATAGAGTACGGGAGCGACCGTAACTGCAAAGGCAGCGATGTGATCAGTCTTGAGCCTCAGGCGAGGATTTAATGGACGAGTCATTGAATCAGGATTCAAAACCATCGATTGTTCTGGATTTTGCGCCGCGACAGATGATCGAGCAGGCGTATCGGTGGGCCTGGTTGCACCGAGCCGAAGTGCTCAGCGCAGCTTTGCTACTTGCCATGAGTCTTCAAATGCTCGCCGCAATTTCGCGTAAGAGCATCACCAACGATGAGATCGTTCACATTCCAGCTGGATACTACCATCTCGTTGTTGGCAACTACCAACTCAACAATGAACATCCTCCGCTCGTAAAGATGTGGGCCGCACTGCCTTTACTTTTCATTCAACCGATCGAATCAAAAAGAACTGCCGACGAGCTCGAGGCAAACTTCGGAGAAGTAACGTGGAGTTTCCATTCCCGCTTCTGGTCTGAAAACAAAGACAGGTTCGAGCTCATTGGTTTTTGGACTCGATTAATGATGATTGTTGCGACGGTTGGACTGGGCATTCTGTTGTTCGTTTATG
>QHXL01000428.1:0-3770 GCA_003222935.1 Acidobacteriota bacterium | reverse complement strand
CGTCGTGGCCGTGTTGACCGTGGCGATGTTCAGTCTCGAACCTACTTTGCTTGCGCACGGCAGAATCGTTCACACTGATGTTGCAGCCGAACTTGTCTATCTACTCTTCTTTTTTGCCCTGCTGAAGTATGTCAAAACTCTTTCGCTAAAGAGCGCAATGATGCTCGGTCTTGTAAGTGGCATCGCACTCATCACAAAGTTCTCGATGATTGTTTTGCTGCCGATTCTAGCGGCGATCGCAGTTGGCGGGATAGCTTTTGCGCCGCGTCTCGATATCGATCGAAAGAAACTACTACTACACGGCGGTCTTGTATTGTGTCTCATCCTGCTGGTGATCAATACAGCGTATCGCTTCCAAAGCCCGCCAATTGAACCGGGCGATGTGAAGTGGGTCCAGCTACGATCGCCGGAGAAGTTTGATCAGTGGATGACATTCTTCCGTCTGGGATCCAAAGTGTTGCCGACTTACTATCTATTTGGGCAATACAACGTCATGGTCCACAACCGCGATGGGCATGCTGCGTCGTTGTTGGGCCAATACGGATCGAAAGGATGGTGGTACTACTTCCCGGTAGCCTTTTCATTGAAGACGACGATTCCCTTCCTGCTACTTGCGATAGCCGGGTTGGCATGGGCTCTCTATCAACTGCTGATGGAAAAGGATAATCGCTTCGTATGGCTGCTCGTTCCGTTTTCCATTTACTGCGCACTCTCGATGTCGACTCACATAAACATCGGCATCCGTCATTTTCTGCCGGCTTATTCATTTCTGTTTATCGCAGCCGCTGTCGTAGTGGAACGATTGATTCGAGTGAAGCGGGTGAAACATCTCGGCGTGGTTTTGGTAATTGCGCTCTTCACCTGGATGAGCCTCGAAGCCATCAGGACGTTTCCAAACTATATCCCTTACATGAACCAACTCGCGGTCGGCGAACCAAAATGGTGGTACCTCTCGGATTCAAATGTCGAGTGGGGTGACGACGCCAAAGAACTGGCTGCTTATCTACATGCTCATGGAGAAACGGAAGTGCGTGGTGCAGTCTCTGCGGGATGGACCACTCTCGCACCGTACGGTATTGCCTATCACGAAATTTTCCCTCGGCCCGGCGTAGTGATCCCTGAAACCAGGTATGTGGCTATTGGGGCTGGCTATTTGAACGGTTCGACAATAGCGGTCTCGCCCGATGAGAATGGCAAAATGCTTTCCGAAGAACAACGAGTCAACTTTCTCGACTCGTATCGACACCGACAACCTGAAGTCATCATAGGGAATTCAACCTACGTCTACCGCGTCAAGTGAACTCAATGTCCGATATGCGCCTGTCTTGTCGTGAGGTCAAGGAGGAGTCTCTTAAGATTCACCATACCTTGTGAAGAAGCCCTTTCTATAGGTCACTTCGAGCTAAAAAGGTCTTGTAAAAAAGTACAAGTTAGGAAGGGCGGTTTACCCCCGCTGGCCTGGCTAATAATAACCTAGATGTAGCTTTTAATTAGGCCAGCGGGGGTAAAAACCGCCCTTCCTAACTTGTACTGTTTTTCGGTTATTTAAACCTTCAACCTATTAGCAAATGGCTCCTAAGAGATTTCTCATACCCACACTCTTCATTGTTGTCCTCACAATGGGCGCAGCCTTGTACATCTTTCGTTGTGAGAAGAATCCTGCCGGTTTCTACATCGACGAATCTTCTATTGCCTACAACGCTTACACGATCTCTCAAACAGGTCAGGACGAGTTTGGAAAACCCTGGCCCCTTTTCTTCAGCGCTTTTGGCGACTACAAGAACCCAGCGTACGTCTATCTCCTCGCTCTTCTCTTCAAGCTTACCGGTCCAAGCATCTTTATCGCCCGACTGCTTAGTGCGCTTTGCGGAGTTACTACGGCAGGGTCGCTTGGTCTCCTAGCGATTCGTTGTACTGAACGAAACTCGCGAGCTGTTGGGCTGTTGGTCATGACAACTGCTTTCCTTACGCCCTGGTTGTTTGAACTAAGCCGCGTCACATTGGAAGTCGCGCTGTTTCCGACAACAATCGTGCTCTTTCTACTGTGCCTGCGACGCTCGGCTGATCGAAGTTCCTGGGGCTGGTCAGACGTGTTGAGTCTTGCCCTGACCCTGGCGCTTGTGACTTACACGTACTCAATCGGTCGTATGCTTGCGCCATTGTTAGCGTTTGGTCTGTTGTTTTTTGTTTCGCGGGGAAGACTCGCCGGCCTAATTCAAACCTGGGCCGTCTATCTGCTAACGCTCGTCCCATTATTTAGTTTTCAACGACAGAACCGGGGCGCCTTAACCGATCGCTTCCACGTAATCACCTATATCAAGCCGGGAACGACACTGACGGAAAATATCTGGCAGTTCTTCAAACACTACACAGCGAATATCGATCCGCGTCGGCTGTTCTGGAATGGAGATCCCAACCTCTATCAAGTCGCGCATCTCTATAACCAACCGGCACTATTAATTGCGACGCTCATTCTGGTTGTCATCGGGATCTGGATAGTCGTCCGTCGCCCCAGAGGTGAACGTTGGCGGCGTTTCATCATGTATGGCGCGCTGGTTTCAGTAATACCTGCATCTTTGACTGATGAATACTTTCATAACTTACGTCTCGCAGCTTTACCAGTCTTCATTCTGTTTTTGACTGTGCCGGCACTTGTTTGGCTGTTGGACCAACGACGCAACATTAGGATCGCGGCGATTGCTGCTGTTCTTGTGCTGACTGTCTCGCAAGGAGCGTACTTTCAGTATCAGTATCACCGGAGTGAGAGTGACAGTTGGCGACGTCACATGTTTGACGCTGATTATGAAGACAAGATTTTTAAGGTTGCGTTGGCCCAACAGTCCCGGCCGATCTACCTGGCCGATGCCATCTCGAGTCCTTACATCCAGGCTTACTGGTATGCAGCAATCAATGGGGTTCCACATTCGCAACTTGTTCGACTTCGAAACGAGGAAGCACCGCCCGTCGGCAGCGTTGTGATTTCGACTGAAAGTAGTTGCCTGCCACAGAGCGTGATTGCGCAGGTGGATCCATACTCGGTCTATATTGCTGATCAGCGTTCAGGTCCCAGGACGCCGTTGTCGGAAGGTGGATACCGAGCGGAGATACAACCGCCCCTTTCGGAGACGCTGCGGTTTCGACGTGGTCAATCAATTGAGATGAATGTGCAAGTGAAAAACGCTGGCAACCAGGTATGGCCTGGCTGCAAGCGAGGTGCGGCGACTTTTCAAATCTACCTTTCGTGTCATTGGTTGGACGAGACCGGGAAATGGTCCATGGAAGAGGGACGTGCACCACTGTCTGGTGATCTGCAGACGGACAGCGCCCCAGCGACGAACTCATCACCGCGTCATTGGAAGCAGCCGGCGGACCTGAGCAGGAAGCAGACCACGCCGAGAAGCGGGACCAGGGAACTATCCGCAGATTGCGCCGATTACACAGATTCATTTCGAAGGGTGGGTTCGACGCTTTTAGAGATAAAAGAAATCGGTGTTATCTGTGGATGAGATTTAGCTCGCGTACCTTTCAGTGCTGCGCTTTGATACATTGAACACTCTTCATGCTAATCGGACTCGACGGAATTCCGCTGACCTTTCCCAAGACTGGTGTCGGCCACTACACGGCTCAGCTGGCACGTGCTTTAGCCACGATCGCGCCGCAGCATGAGTTCAGGCTGCTTTACCCTTCCAGTTTTGCGGCAAACAGTTTTCGCTCAGACAATTCCGCGCCATTGAACGTAACTTCAATGCGGATTCCTGTTGGCCCTGTCG
>QHXL01000427.1 GCA_003222935.1 Acidobacteriota bacterium | reverse complement strand
AACTGATGTTGTAGAGACCCGCGATGAAGAAGATCGTGCGGTGAAATCTCCGTCGCGGCAGCGTGCGCTGGGTCATGGCTGAGCGATTATGTATTCCCCTGGCCCACGACTTCGTAGTGAACAACGGTGGGCTCGAATTCAAGTAGGTAATCTTTGTCTTCCGGGTAGTACTTAGCTCGTTCGACGTCGTCGCCGGCGAAGGCCCGAATCGCGTCGAGATCTTCCCAGAAGGTCAGGGTGANCTCGACAATATGAACGCTGATATTGCCGGCCACAGATTGATAGTCGGGAATTGCAGTACGATTAGTGAACTCGCGATATGCCGGGGCTTTGCTGGTCGGCACGCGACCGTGCCACATCCTTGCAATCATTAGTCATTAACCATTTGCTACAACTACCGATTTCTTTCTCTTCATCAGCACAACAACGAGTCCGATGACGGTGATAAAGAAAGCGCCAATCAAAACGATGGCGCCGGGAATGATTCCCAGTAACGCTTCATCAGGGCTGGTGCGTCCCTCGGTCAAGGTTGGAAGTAGCGCTGAAATAACGAGTATTGCGCCACCGAGTAACATCCCGAGGATTCCGAGGATTAATACGATTTTACCAAGCATTGTGCGTGTCCTTTCGAGGAATGGTCTCCTGGTCCTAATTGGAATCAGTCAAATCTATTTATCTGTAGGTGCCGTTATTTACGCGTCGACAAGCTAAAGAGCCTCTTGCAAAGTCAGCTTCTGAATTACAAAGGACACATTAGCCGATTTTCAGGTTGGGAAGGTGGACCCTGTCCCCGCCGTATCGCTTGATCCCGGCGGATTCTTTAGTAAACCTCAGCGGGGACAGGGTCCACCTTCCCAGCCTGAAAATATTCTAAAGTTCATTCACTGCTCGGAGTCATAATTTTGCAAGAGCCACTAAAGCTTATCGGACATTCCTGCCACAAATGGCCGCTCGCGGTGTTTCTCTAGTGTAGACCGAATCTAACTCCAGGAAAGACCATCATGTCAAAGAATCTCCAAATAATCGTACGCTTGTCCGTCGCCATCGCTATCGCCGTTGCTTTTGTCATTATCAGCACTGGCACGAATCGTACAGACGCACAGCAATCGGCGAGCGGTGAGTGGACGGCTTCAGTTAAAGAAAACGGAAGCAAGTTGCAATTGAACCTCGAACGCCGCACCGAAAAAGGCAATCGCAATCAGATGGGTCAAACCTACGACTTTAGCGAACTGCAAGGGCTTACGGCCCAGCAAGCAACTGGAGGCGGAGCTGTCAGGTTCAGTTTGGTTCGCGAGGCAGGGCGAATTGATTGCGAGGGCAGTTTCCAGAATGGCAAAGGCTCCGGCACGTTTCAGTTCACCGCCAATCCGGTGTTTGTATCCGCGATGAAGAGCCGCGGTTTCGATTTCGAAAAGAGCTCGTCATGGAACGATGGAGATGATCGACATTCCGAAGATAGGCTCTTCGCCGCGACCTCGTTGAACGTAACTACGGCGCTTGCGGACGATTTGATTTCATCCGGCTTCGGCAAACTGGACGTCGACGATCTTTTCAAGGCCACGATCTTCAAAGTCGATTCCAAGTTTATGCGCGAGATGAAAGCCAGCGGCTTCCCAAATCTCACGATGGAAGATTTAGTCAAAGCCCGCATCTTCAAGATCGACGCGGCGTTTGTGACCAGGGCGACTCAGATGGGTTTTGATAAAGAACCGTTTGAGAGTTTAGTAAAGATGTCGATCTTCAAAATTACCCCTGAGTATGTGGCTGAGATACGAAATGAGGGACTGACTGATCTGCAAATGGAAGACGTCGTGAAGCTAAGGATCTTCAAGATCGACGCTGAGTACATTCGCCGCGCCAAGGCTGATGGCGTTCCGATCGAAGTTGAAAAGCTGGTGCAAAGAAAAATTGGAATTGGTCGGAACTAGGTCAAATCCCACCCACGGGAGTGGGTGGATTGCCGCTTAAAAGCGGCGTCAAGCCGCCGCACTCCAAGGAGATCTTCAAAGGACTGAGTACAAATACAGACTCATATTGATCACAATCACGAGAAGAAAACTCACCGTCCAGCCCCAATGAAATGCGCGCTGCCTCAGTCTGTATCCCAACACTACGAACATCAACACGACACTCGCAAGCACATTTGCCACTGAAATCATCACGAGTGGTCGTGACCATGTGAAGTTGTAAAAGGCAGCGGGCAGTAGCGCAAACGATCCGATCAAACAAACCCAGCCTAGTTGAGTCCAATAGACCACTCTTCGTTCACTACTCAACAGCACGAATGAAGCGATTAGTTGAACCGACCAGGTGAATCAGGGGATCAGCAGTCCTTTAGTTAGAACTTCGCTCCACGAGACCTCAGTGAAGAAAACTTTGAGTGACGCTGAGAAGACTGCGGTGACGAGGAACGATGCGACGAAGAGCGCGATGATTCGTTTCATGAAGTTTAAGCCGTGCGGCGTTTCGAAAGATCAGAAAAGACTAATTGCGAAAGTTCTGAGTCACCATCAATCCGCGGATTCCACCGTCCATGATACCTATACCCACCCGACCAAACTGCGAGTGCAAAATGTTGTCGCGATGACCCGGCGAATTCATTAAACCAGAGTGAGCTATTTGTAGCGTTGGCGCCAACGCGAGGTTTTCACCCGCGGTAAGAAAGCGAATGTTGGCAGCGCTTATCCTGTCGCCCACTGACTCACCCTCTGGTGAAACATGTGCGAAATAACCTCTCTTAAACATATCGTCAGAGTGTTTGCGCGCTACTTCCACTAATTCCGGATCCATCGTAAGAGGACGCAGCCCTGCCGCACGTCGTTCGTTATTTACGAGTTCCAGCATTCGCGCTTCCAGGTCTGGACGTGGCCTTGATGACGAGACAGTGAAAGGAAGATCGTATCGCTCATTCGACTCTGGTTCTATGGTCAGGAGGTTGAGCGTTTGGGTGATGGCGTCCTGAAATACAGGTCGTAATTTTGTTTCGAGATCTGCGGTATAGCCGGCGAGTCGATTAGTGAGCGGGCTGTTTCGCGCCCGCTCGTTGACACCCTCGCTAAGTGGCAACGAAAGTAACAAAGCGGCGATGATTGCCGCGGAAATAGCACCACTGAGCGCCCCCAAGGTGCCAAGTAGCTTATTAACTTTCCGCTCGTGATATTCCACCGGCACTCGTTTTAAAAGCGCATA
>QHXL01000426.1:1788-7734 GCA_003222935.1 Acidobacteriota bacterium | reverse complement strand
ACCCCGATAGCCAGATTCAGAGTCTGGAGTCCTACCATTGGACGACCTCCCAGCAAAAGAGGAACTTGAATTTACGTATCGAAGCTCAAGTTTGTCAACTTTGGAGCTTATTGAAAAACTAATACTTGAACTCTGTGTACTCACACGGCACAATGCTTTCGAGTAAGCGCATACCTGCAATCCCGAACAATCGATCTCACAGAACAAGTATCGGAGACTTAATGTCTGAACCCAGTGCCCTATCCTCTGATCCGATTCCTGATAGTAACGATGAGCTAATCGCTCGATATCGAAACCGTCTCGACGAGGTCGCGGAACTTGTCGCACGCATTCGCCATGAGATTAACAATCCCTTGACTGGCGTCCTGGGACAAGCGCAACTCTTGTTACGGGAAGATTTAAGCGACAAAGCCCGCAAGCGAGTGCAGACAATAGAGGAACTTGCTATCAGAATACGCGACATTGTCGCTCAATTGCGTGATGTGCAAAAACCCGGGTCGGAATGACTATGCAGTGAGGCGTTTGATCTGCTCTTTAATCATGAGCCGACGACTGCTGATCGTGGCCATGTGAAAGGGAACTACGCAGCCGCAGCGATCGCAATCAGCATTGTCTCCCATCATGCACTTGCCTTTCGGTTCTCCGGTTGGGCCATACGCAAAAGCTTTCAAACGAAACCCGCAGTTGTCAGTTACTTTTTTCGCATTCTTCTCCCTCATCAACTCGAGCGTGGAGTCGAGCATGTTGATGAAGCCCGGATACTTCTTCTTCAACGCGAGAATCTGGTCGATTAAACGATCCCTCGTGGGCCAGTCGAGCCACAGTGCCTCGTCGAGCCCGGTCACGGGTGTGAAGAAATCGAAGATGATTCCGCCGCGCGCGATCGGTCCCCACTCCTTAACAAGATCCTCGATACAGTCTTTGGTGATGCTCGTTAAGACACAGGAGATTTGAATGTGAAGCTCCGGGTTATCAACAACATTCTTTTAGATCTTTTGATAAATACCGGGCGCGCGCATATTCGCAAACGCTTCTTCAGTGCCGTCAATTGAGATGACCCAGGTGCAGTTTGGCCAGTCCGGCAACTCCATCGTTCCGTTAGTCACGATGGTGTTGTGTTTGAAGTAGTTCCTGCCGACTTCAATGAGTTGCTTCCGAACCATCGGTTCACCGCCGACCCACGTGCAAAGCATCATCGGATGACCATCAGCCTTCATCTTTTCGAGTTTATCGATCCACTTGTCGATCGATAGTTCGCGTTCATTGTCGTGGTCTTCGGCGAAGAAATAGCAGTGTTCGCAGCGTAGGTTGCAGCGATTGGTGACGTCGATCGAGCCAATGGCGTACTTGGGCAGACCGAAGACGAAGAGTTTGCTAACGTCGCGAATTTTGCGGAGTTTGCGTTGAATATTCATACGGCTGGGATTATGGCGTGAGAGAGGTTGTGATCTCAATTAGGCCTTGAACCAAACTGCAAGTAAGGAAGGGTGGTTTACCCCCGCTCGTTAGCCAAAATGACGCTTAGCCGGTAAGCGGGGGTAAACCACCCTTCCTTACTTGTACAAATTTATGAGCTACTTCTAGACTGAAACGGTTTCTTCTTCTACCAGGTACGGTGTTGCTAATGCCCGTTTCTCATCCGAATCTTCAGCCAGCACCGCCTGGATGATTGGCAAGCTCAACGAGTGTTTAGTTGAAGTCAATGGCACTGGTTTGCCGGCTGCATAAACTTTGTGACGACCGTGCTCTTCATACCACTCGGCCAGGTTCGCGGTCTTATGCATGTTCTCGATGATCTGTCGCCAGCCGACTCCGGTGTTGTAGGCGCAGAATGAGATTTCACCTTCCTGCGTGCCGTAAGGAATCACGCACATTTCTGTGCGACGAAAATCGTAGTTGAAGAGATCCTGGAACCACATTCCTTCGACACAAAGTACTCGCCATGTGTCGTTCGCATCAGCCGCCTGCTGAGCCTTCATCCGATCGTTTCGATCTGAATTCGAATTAGTCGACGAAGGTTTGAACAGGTTGACGATCTGCGAAATCGGGAAGCCTTCGGGTGCTTTCTCAGCGTTAAAGTTACGCATGATCGCCATGCCGAGTTGGGCGTAAGAAAGTTTCTTGCCGCGTGCTGTGTCCGTAATCACAGCAACGTCTTTCATAAACTGTTCGTAGTCGAAGAACTCAAACAGTGACCTCAATTCACCAGTCTGACGATTCACAACCATCAAGCTGAAGATGCCGCAGTTTGGATGGCAATTGCACGACGACCAACCCCAGGGCGCATCGGCGCCTTGAAGCATGTCCATCACGCTGGTAAATGCTGAATACGAAGAGAGTGGAAACCAGTCGCGGAGCGGTTGAATGTGTCCGCCGAGTTGGTCCTTCAAATCGTGAGTCATTCCCGCCAGTGTGTAGCGCCACTTCTTGCGCATGTCGTCGGAGATGTCTTCGTCACGGCCAGTGAATGAAACCGGCTGGAAGGCAATCGTCTGAACCTTGTCGATGTTCTTTGCTGCAAATTCGACAATTTGACCGATACCATCGTTATTTACTCCATTGACGATGGTTACGACTAAAGTGACTTTGATGCCAACGGCCGCGAGATTTTCAATCGCTTTCAACTTCACATCAAACAGGTTGCCGACGCCACGGTGTTTGTTCTTTTCTTCGCTCACTCCGTCGAACTGTAGGTAAACGCCGTGTTGACCGGCTTCTTTTGCGGCTTTGCAAAACTCGATGTCTTCTGCGAAGCGGATACCGTTAGTTGCCGCAAGTATTCGATAGAATCCAATCTTCTTCGCGTAAGCAACGGCTTCCAGGTAGTAAGGAGACAAGGTCGGCTCACCACCGGAGAAGAGAATGATTACTTGTCGTTTTGGTTTGAATGAAACCGCGCGATCGAGAATTGCTTTCGTATCTTCAAACGTGGGCTCGTGCACATAGCCGACCTGGTTTGCATCCATGAAGCACGGATTGCACATCATGTTGCAACGATTTGTTAGGTCGACAGTCAGCACCGCGCCGCGGCCGAACTGAATGTTTGAAGTTCCGTGTCGATGAACGTCTTTGTCTTCAGCAGCTTTGAAGTCTCGTCCAAATCAGTCGACAATACATCTACAAACTCGCCGTGCTTCGGACAGTTTTTACGCATTACGACCTGACCGTTGTCCTCGACAATTTGCGCCTTGATTTCGCCGGGATGCTGGTGCATCAAGGTTTCGAGTGAAACTTCACCCGTGATCACCGCATTGCGAACTTCTTTTACGCAGGTTGGACAAAGACTGTCGGTTTCACGAGGAAAGCCGAGTGGTGGAGATGTGCGTTCGTAGGATTTGAGAAGCGGACCTGGCGCCCAGCTTGGGCGAATCGATTCACCTTCAGGAAGTCGCTGATTAACTGATTGAAAAGCCTTCCAAGCAACGTCTGATAAACCCGAAATGAGCTTGGAGCCTTTTACCCCCGCGAGCTTTCCTTTTTCCGATTCACCTCTGCGAAACTGGTCACTGAACAAGTTCGATCTCCTATTTGCGGACTTGAACCAGCCCCGCATTAACTGTTAAAGCTAACTATTTCTTAAATTAAGTGCCGCCGATGCCCTTCAGGGACGAGATTTGATGCGGCCGAGCCATGATAGTTGCCTCACCCATCAATGGCAAGTGGAAAAAGGGCCGCAAAAACAATGGTTTTTGGTTCAAAGTGGTATCATCCCGTTCCTTTATGGCGATTCATCCGAGCGCACTCATCAGTCCGCGAGCACAGATTGGCCAAAATGTTCGTGTCGGCCCGTTTGCCGTCATTGAAGACGACGTCGAAATCGGTGACGACTGCGAAATTAACGCACACGCCGTTATCAAGTGCTTTACTCGAATTGGCGCCAGGAACCGCGTCTTTGAACATTCCGTGCTTGGCGGTGAACCTCAGGATGTGAAGTTCAGAAATGAAAAATCATTTCTCGATATTGGCGACGACAACCTGATCCGCGAGTTCTGCACTCTTCACCGCGCCAACGGAGAAGGCGAAACGACGCGGATCGGTTCGCGCAATTTCTTCATGGTCGGCGTGCACGTTGCGCACAACTGCCAAGTCGGCGACGACAACATCTTCGCAAATGAGGTCGCACTCGCCGGTCATATCGTGATTGAGGATCACGTATTCCTGTCAAACAATGTCGGCGCTCATCAGTTTGTACGCTTTGGCCGTTACGCAATGGTTGGGGGAAAGTCGAAGATTGTGCAGGATGTGTTGCCGTTCTTTACGACGGACGGAAATCCTGCTCGTGTCCGCGGTCTAAACTCAGTTGGTTTACGACGAGCTAACTTTTCAAAGGAAAGCCGGCAGGCTTTGAAGTCTGCTTACAAGTTATTATTTCGATCGTCACTTTCGTTGGCAGACGCTTTGTTGTCTTTGGACCAGGTTGACGATCAGAATGTTGCACATCTGGCGAACTTCATCCGTGCTTCCAAGCGCGGCTTCACAGGTGCGAACCGCCAAGTCAATAATGAGATTTCAGAGATCAATGATTAACCTATGAGCGATTCACGAAAGTTCTCAGTCAACAAGCTTGCCGAGTTGGTGGATGGCACTGTTAAGGGAGACGGGGCGTTGGCCATCGTTCGAATTGCGAACCTGGACCAGGGTGGTGACAACGAGGTAGCTTACGTCGAAAATGAGAAGTTCTTTGCGGCGGCACGAGACAGCAAGGCTTCATGTCTCATCGTAAAAAAGGCGTCTGGGGCTGAACTGTCACCTCCGGCGATAATCGAAGTTTCGAATCCGAAGTTGGCGTTCTCAATAATTGGAGCTGCGCTTAATCCTCCCAAACAACGTGAGCCGGCAATTCATTCAACTGCGACTTTAGCTGATACAGCGGATGTCGCCTTAACAGCCTACATAGGACCAGGTGTTTGTATCGGCGACTATGCGGCGGTTGGCGCATCGACTCGTATCGAGGCGGGTGTGGTGATTGGCGACCAGGTCCGGGTGGGTTCTGGCTGTGTCATTCATCCAAACGTTGTGCTGTACGACGGTGTAACGATTGGCAATAACGTAATTCTGCACGCCGGTGTTTGTATTGGCGCAGATGGGTTTGGTTACGTACGTGGCGGCATGGGCTATCACAAGTTTCCTCAGATCGGCACGGTGGTGATCGAAGACGAAGTAGAGATTGGCGCGCATACGTGTATAGATCGTGCGGCGCTCGGTCGCACGCGCATCGGACGCGGCACAAAGCTCGACAACATGGTCCATGTCGGTCACAACTGCGACATTGGAGAGCGAGTGGTAATTGCCGCGCAAACGGGGATCAGCGGTAGTGTGGTGATTGAAGATGACGCGGTGATTGGCGGCCAGGTAGGATTTGGCGATCACACGCGAGTGCAAAAGGGCGCCATCATCGGGTCAAAGGCGGGAATACTTCCCGGCAAGATTGTTCGTCCCGGAGTGTGGTGGGGGATCCCGGTGCAGCCATTGGCTGAGTACAAGCGAATGAATGCCCATATTGGCCGCCTGCCGCAGTTGAGAGAAGAAGTGAAACAATTAAAACGAAAGTTGGCGGAGCTGGAAGAGAAGTTTGCGAAAGACTAAACATGAGAAGAATCTTTCTGTTAGCGATTCTATTTCTTTTTTCCGTTTCAGTGGTCCAGGCTGCAACCATTTCCAAGGTGGCCTTCGAGCGTGGCGGGTTTATCTACGTAAAAGATATGAAGACTGGCGTAGAGAAGCGCATTGCTAAAGGATCTTATCCGAGCATCTCGACTGACGGGACCAGGGTAGCCTATTCACATGACGGTGTTGCCTCGAATAAGGAGATGACGCGTGAAATTCGCATGGTCGAATTGAACACGGGCACGGTCGTTGAATTCGCGTCGCTGAAGAAGTTTCTTTGCTATGGAGCTGTGTGGTCTCCCGATTCAAAGAAGCTGGCGCTCAGTCTTTTCAAGGACA
>QHXL01000426.1:0-1708 GCA_003222935.1 Acidobacteriota bacterium | reverse complement strand
GCAGTTCAATACTGGCCCAGGATCTCGACCAGATTTATCAGTTGAATCTGAACGGTGAGTTGGAGCGAAAGTTCCCGGTGTCAGATGTCGTTGACGATATTAGTTTCGTGTCGAGTGGTACGACTTACGTTTTGTCGAGCGACGGGCGGTCGCTGTTTTTTGATACCGAGCAACCACCCGGTGAAAAGCGTCCACCGATAGTCTGGCGCTACGACTTAACAACCAGGAAGCGAAACCAGATTTCACCGAAGACCTTAAGTTCAGGGCATCCTGTTTTGCTTCCCTCAGGCGACGAGATCGTATTCACGGGAGTTTCATTACAGCGACTCAGAAGCCAGCCCGGAATCTATCGGATGAAAACTGATGGAACAGGAGTTCAGTTGTTGGTAGCGAATGCAGATTTTGGCAGTGTCGCAGTGGAGTAGGTCGCTGCCGTCCCTCTGTCCGGTAGGAAGTATGCTGAAGAATTAACGCTGATTGTAGCCTCGTGGTTTTTGACACACCTCTCATTCTCCCCGACCTTCAGGTCGGGGATCAGAGATTCGAAGAGGGGAAACCGTTTTAACGGTTTCTCGATGACGTATTCGTACCTAACCGTTTCAACGGTTTATGTTGTTTCCGATTGCCACTCGAGGCCATAACGCTTAATAAACAACTGATACTCTTCAGAATACGTTCGCGTTCGATGATGTTCTTCCTGATTCGCAATGTAGTTAGCAACACGGGAAACCTCAGAATGCGAGACTGAAAAGGCTCCATACCCCACACCCCAGGCGAATCGACCTTTGAGTAAGCCGTTGTGGTTGATCCAATGCGATGACCCACCTTTGAAGAGTTTGATTACTTCTTCAATTGAATAACGCGTCGGCAGATCAATTAATGCGTGGGTGTGTTCCGCATTGAAGTAATTGATCTTCATATAGATTCCTTTCTCAAGTGCGTAGTCGTTGAGAAAAGTTGAGGCCCGCGCAGCCGCAGGCTTATCGAGCAAGGGTGCGCGATCGAGTGTTTCCCAGACTAAGTGTGTCCAGAGACGAGAGTACGAGTGAGTCGACATGTGAGGCTCCTTTGTGAGTGTGAGTATTGGGAAACCATTTAAATGGTTTCGAGGAGTATAGCCGTGATCGCGTTTGCGCGAGAAACCGTTGAAACGGTTTCCGGTGGTTTCAGCGGCTTGATCCCCGACCTGAAGGTCGGGGTGAATGAGAGTAAAACCGTCATCAAATTTCGCCCGCAAGCCAATTCGTGTGGGCCAATTTCGTAGTCGTCCCCGATTGCGACGTCGTCTTCAATTAACGACGAAGGGGCAATTCGCCCCGCAAAGCAGTTTGGTCGTAAGCCAATTCGCGGGTTAACTAACTGGACAATTCTTTCAGTATTGCTTCGGCGGCTTTTTGAGAAGCGCCCGATTCCCCTAAGCAAGCCGCAATTTTATTCAGTTGATCACGGAGCGATTTGTTTCGCGCGGGCTCGAGTATTTCAAGCAACTCGGCAGCGAGCCGGTGTCCATTCAGATCGTTTTGCATCAACTCTTTGACGACCTCTTTTCCGGCCACAAGGTTTACTAATCCGAAGTATTCGACGTTAATCAATCGTCCCAGTGTGTGCCAGTTGATGGCTGATTCGCGGTAAACGATCACCATCGGGGTACCGAGCAGTGCCGCTTCAAGAGTCGCGGTGCCACTCGCTACTGCTGCCACATCAGAAG
>QHXL01000425.1 GCA_003222935.1 Acidobacteriota bacterium | reverse complement strand
TGGAACAGTATCTTCGCATCTTCTGCGATTACCAACAGAACAACTGGCACGAACTACTACCCCTCGCTGAATTCGCTTATAACAATGCTAAACATACGTCTACGCAAATCTCTCCTTTTTTCGCCAACTACGGACGCCATCCACGATTTTCGGTGCGAGTTACAGAACTCGATCGAACCCCCAGCAACCCCTCCGCGGAGGATCTGGTGGACACGCTGAAGGTGATTCACGAATCACTTCGACAACAACTGACATCGGCACAAGATAAATACAAATGATCATACGACGCGCACGTCAAACCGGCCCCTCCTTTCAAAATTGGCGACCTGGTTTGGCTATCAAGACGGAACATTACCACGGCTCGCCCCTCTCAAAAACTGGATCACAAACGACTAGGCCCTTTCCGGATCTCGGAAGTGGTGGGGGAAAGCAAATCAGCCTTCAAACTCGAGCTACCACCACGTATGAAAGTACATCCGGTCTTCCATGTTTCTCTACTCACTCCGTATCAGGCTAACACTCTCCCTGGACGGGTTCAACCTCCACCACCCCCCATTATCGTCGAGGGATTCGAAGAGTTTGAAGTTCAAGAAATCTTAGATTCTCGAATTCATTACAACAAGCTACAATATTTCGTGGACTGGAAGAACTACGGGCCCCATGAACGTACATGGGAGCCCGCCAAATTCCTCAAACATGCTAAGGAGGCCGTTGCTCGTTTCCATACCCGCCACCCTAATCGGCCTTCT
>QHXL01000454.1 GCA_003222935.1 Acidobacteriota bacterium | reverse complement strand
TAAAGTGCCTCAGTTTCATCTGCTCGCATCTGGAAATCCCCGACCGGACACAACGCGAGTTTCGCCTCTTTACCAAATCACTGTTGACGCAAGTTTAAAAGAGGCGGTCGCAGCCGGAGACTGAAGAGGATTGGAATGTCCGATATGCTTTAGCTTGTCGTTGACACCAAAATCAGAGCACCTGGATGTAAAGAGAAAAGTCCGAAATAAGCTAAATCAAATCGCGACAAGCTAAAGCATATCGGACATAAGCCCAATGGATTTTCAGACAATCATCGACATCGCGCTCAAATTCTTAGCCATCACGGTGGTCTTCACCGTAGTTCTCATGATCGTGGCTTACACCGTGCTCGCGGAACGACGGATCCTTGGCCTTATTCAAGGTCGGCTCGGACCAAATCGGGTCGGATTCGGCGGCCTACTGCAACCCTTTGCGGATCTGTTGAAATTCATTCTCAAAGAAGACATCGTCCCTGACAAATCAACCCGCTTCATCTACTTCCTGGCGCCCGTGATTGCCACGATGGCGGCAATAATGACGATGATCGTCTATCCGTTTGGTCCAGAAGTAACGCTTCCGGTGATTGGTCAGATTTCGCTGGTTGTTGCGCATTTCGATATCGGGCTGCTTTACGTGTTAGGTGTTACGTCAGTCGGTGTTTACGGAATTATGCTCGCCGGCTGGTCGTCAAACAACAAGTACAGCTTGATGGGCGGACTTCGTTCATCGGCCCAGATGATCTCTTACGAGCTCGCGCTTGGTCTAAGCTTGATTGGGCCAATACTGATGGCAGGAACCCTGGATCTGGCACGCATCGTTGAGCTGCAATCGCGTTGGCATGGTTTAGGCTGGTTCATTATTTTCACGCCGATCAGCTTCGTCGTCTATTTAATCGCCGCCTTTGCCGAGACCAATCGAGTGCCGTTCGATCTCCCCGAGGCCGAAACTGAACTCGTTGCCGGTTTTCACACGGAGTACAGCGCGATGAAGTTTGCGCTGTTCTTCATGGCCGAATACATCAACATGTTTACCGTGTCGATGTTGGCTACGACGATTTTTCTGGGCGGGTGGAATTGTCCGTTTGCGGATCTGATTTTTGACCGTGGTTCATTCGGGTTCGCAATGCTGAGCGTGATCGCGTTCCTGGTGAAGATAGTCTGCTTTCTGTTCTTCTACATCTGGGTTCGTGGCACTCTGCCGCGTTTTCGATTTGATCAGCTGATGAGTTTTGGTTGGAAGTTTTTATTGCCGTTGGCGCTGGTGAGCATTTTCATCACAGCCACCTTAATATTTTTGGGAGTAATGTGAAGTAGCGAATGGTGAACCCAAATGTCCGATAAGCTTTAGCTTGTCGTGACGATAATGAGTGGTTGATCGCACTTTGTAAGGCCTGGGTTGTAGTTAAGAATTTTGTAGTCAACGTTACGACAAGACAGACGCATATCGGACATTAAACGATTCAAGAGATGTTGATTCTTCTTTTCATTCTGTTTGGCGGTTTGGCGATTGGCTGCGCTATTAGTGTCGTAGTCCAACGCAATCCCCTCTACTGTGCGATATCCCTGATTGGCGTCTTTGTCGCTCTAGCGTCTCTCTACCTGATGCTGGCAGCGCCCTTTATCGCAGCAGTTCAGATCATCGTTTACGCAGGCGCCATCATGGTGCTCGTTGTCTTCGTGATCATGCTGCTCAACGTCGAGCACGAAGAAAAGCGACGACCAAGAATTGGTTTTCTAGTCCCGGCCGCCGTGGCACTCGCAAGCGCCATGATTGGCGAAGTGGCGTTCATACTCTGGTCGGTCGATCCGAACCCAACGCTACAACCGTCGGGTGTCGGTCTAACGGCATCGATTGGCACTCAACTGTTCACTACTTATCTTTTGCCATTCGAAATCACGTCAATCCTGTTATTGATGGCCATCGTCGGTGCGATGACCCTGGCGCGACGCGGCGGATTAGTTTCATCGGGGGCGCGTGTTGTCCCTGGAGCCCAGTTTTTAGCGGTGAGTGATCTCGACCCGAGTGCTTCACATGAACACCAATCGCCAATAACAACGAGTTCGACAGGCGAAGCAGCACGAGTACTTGAAATCGGCAAACTACGCGATCAATCAGAACGAGAATGAGTATGGAACCACAACTGTCCTGGTATCTTGCACTATCTGCGGTGCTGTTCACGATCGGGGTCGTCGGCGTGATCGTTAAGCGAAACGTCATCGCTATGTTCATGTGCATTGAGTTGATGCTCAACTCCGTGAACCTGACGTTTGTTGCTTTTTCGAGTTTCTTTCAGGACGTGACGGGTCAACTTTTCGTGTTCATCGTTATGACAGTGGCCGCGGCTGAGGCAGCTGTGGGTTTAGGAATAATCATCGCCATCTTTCGCAATCGAGAATCGTTGGATGTGGATGATGCCAGCATTCTGAAGCTCTGATTTTTGCGCTTTGTATTTAGGCCTTTGATCTTTTTACTTTGATCTTCGTGCTTGGAGTGAGCGCTAAACTAAAGTCAAAGATCAAAGCCCTAAGATCAAAGCTCTACGCACTTAGAAAATGGAAAATAACCTCCTCAGTCTGATCATCTTCGCGCCACTCGCTGGCGCGGCGATTAACTGGTTTATCGGTCGTCGCGTCCGCGATGAACGATTTATCGGTCTGGTCGCGTGCGGGTCGGTCGCAATCTCAACCATCGTTGCTTTCTATCTCGCGTTCAATTCACACGGCGCCTTACGCACAGAAGAACCGGTTCTCGATCACATCTGGACGTGGATTCAGGTCGGAGGTCTGCGAGCCGATTTTGCCCTCGCCATGGATCGACTGAGTGGCACCTACGCACTCTTCATTACCTTTGTAGGTCTGCTCATTCACATCTTCGCTGTTGGCTACATGCGCGGCGACCAAGGGTTCTATCGATTCTTCGCCTATCTCAATCTATTTATGTTTTCGATGTTGACGCTCATACTCGGCGACAACTTCGTATTGATGTTTGTCGGTTGGGAAGGCGTCGGACTTTGCTCGTACCTCTTAATTGGCTATTACCTGGATCGCAAAGAAGCGGGCGACGCAGCCAAAAAAGCATTTATTACTAACCGTATCGGCGACTGGGGTTTCGTTCTCGGCATCATGCTGACCTTCATGCTAACTGGCTCGGTCAGCTTTTTCACGAAAGCCGGTCCAGGCGCTCCTGTGCGCAGCGCGTTTGAGCACTTCGCGACTCTTCAAGCAGATCCATTTACGTGGGGAGCGCTCATCGCCGGTGGTGCCACATCGATCGCGATCCTTTTGTTTATCGGCGCTCTACGTCTGGCTTCCTGACGCGATGGCCGGCCCAACACCAGTCTCGGCATTGATCCATGCCGCGACAATGGTCACTGCCGGTATCTACATGATTGTTCGTTGTTCAGCGATCTTTGTTCACGCACCTACCGCCATGTTCATCGTTGCGGTTATCGGTGGCGCTACTGCGCTGTTCGCCGCGACAATCGGACTTGCTCAGAACGACATCAAGAAGGTCCTTGCGTACTCGACGATATCTCAGCTGGGTTACATGTTTCTCGCCTGCGGTGTCGGTGCTTTTGTTGCTGCCATCTTCCACGTCATCACGCACGCTTTTTTCAAAGCGCTACTCTTCCTCGGCTCAGGTTCGGTCATTCACGGCATGCATCACGAGCAGGACATGCGGCGGATGGGGGGCCTAAGAAAGTACATGCCGATAACCTTTGCGACGATGTTTACGGGGTGGTTGGCAATCTCCGGCATTCCGA
>QHXL01000453.1 GCA_003222935.1 Acidobacteriota bacterium | reverse complement strand
CAGGAAGAAACTCGAACACGTTCATTCGAGTTAGCACTGGCTCTCAGTGACAAGAACGTGTTGATGACGCTCGGGTTGATCACCGGCGCTGCGGCGATAGCGTTTGAAGCGGCGGCGCTCCTTGGACCAACTTTGGGCTGGCTTCACGCCGCTGCGCTCGCACTGGCGGGCGCGATGGCAATCAGTTTGGCCGCCTCGTGGCAATATGGACGAACCAATAAATCCACCAGTTCCAAACAGACGGCTCTTGAACACGATAACTCGCTACAACAACTAGAGACTGATCTCAAAGATATCCTGGCTTCATTGAAGAAGAACAAATTACGCGCGGTTGTTGTAATGGAGGAACTCGATAAGATCGAGGACGAAAAAGGTCAACAACTAGCCGCTGTCATTCGTTACTTCAAGAACTTGTTTACCCAGGCGCCTGCTCTTTTCTTTTTTGTAACCGACAAGGGTCAAACGCGCGCGGCGCAGTCGATCGTATGCTGTTGAGCATACTTTCTTCACTCATAGAATTTTTGTTGGTCGACCAACTACCGAGGAGAGCCTCGAATACATTTCTGCAATCGTCGCTGACGATGCGGATCGCGCGTCTATCAAAGCCGTTGCTCAAACACTGGGTAAACCTGGCCGTTCCGATGAAGTTGACAGGCTGGGAAAGTTCGTTCGCGTTGTTTTATTCAGCGCCGCCAATCACCTGTTTGACCTGAAGAACGAATTACGACGGTTTGCCAGGAATGAAGAGATCACCACAAACGGGACGAACTCCCGCGTCAATAGTTTCCTCGTCGATGAACAAACGCTTCCGCCGGAACAGGAAGCGCTCGCGGTTTTTCAGGATCTGATAGTTGAGAAGAGTCGTGCCTTTGAGATCAAGGGCGGCCGGACGTACGCAAATGAGACCCTTGCTGACAGTCTGTATGCCGTCTTTAATGAACTCGGATCAAATCAAGTTCAACGCGTAGATTCTTTCCTCCCAATCACTCACAACCCTCAAGCGGAGGACGGTCTGCTGTTAGACGAACAACTCGATCTAAGCGAAGCCGCACGTGTCCGTGCAGCTGTGCATTCACTAATTGACGATCTTGAGCGCGGCCGTGCTGTGGCTTCACGAAACTTGACCGAGAACACTTTTGCATGGCGTGAAGATGCGGCGCGCGCATTCCGTTATGTACGTCAGTTACAAAAACATGAGGAGGCCTTGATCGCCGATCTTGAACGCCACGCGAGTCTGGTGAATGCTTTGTCAGCGCCGGGGATTCCTAATCCTCTCGCAGTTCGCCTGGCAGACCGTGTCAAAGAATTGCGGGAAGCGCCTGAATCAATGACAGCCGATGCGGCTTTGGCCGAACAACGCGCAGTGCTTGATCAATATGCCAACGAACTCTCTTTCTCGTTTGATTCTTTCAAAAACCAACTCGAGGCCTACGGATTCAAGTTCGAATTAATGGCTAAGGGTGTCGGTGGTTCCCTTCACCTCGTAAAGCCAGTGTCTGGAGATCCGCGATTGAAGACGAGCTCCCCCAGAGGAGGAGTTTTGCTTGCCTTTGGTGAGACTGAAACGTTGGCCAATGACGTGTTGTCGTTCATCAACCCGGTCACACCAAGTCTTGCGCGTCTCGACCGCGTGGGGCTGGTACACGTAATTCACGCGATCAGCGTCGACAGTGGTGAAGTCAAGGTTAGACACAAACAGTGGGACGACGTATTGGTCCAACCCATTGCAAATGCAATGCTGGTCCAACAAAGCCAGCCAGCGACGGATGTTCGCTACGCCATCGACGTGGTACGACTCGTTGAGCCTGAGAAGCAGGATGACATTACGCAAGTCGAAAAAGTTGCGGCGTCCCTGGCTGCTTATGGCGCCTGGTCAGTAGTCGACGCCCGTCCATATGAGCCGATCAGAAGCGACGTTCCAAATCTGGAAGCGTCATTGAGGAGTTGGATCAGCGACGGGCCACCCGTATTTCATATCGCCTCAGCAACCGAAGCCAGGTCTCGTTACCTTGGCGAGCGTGATGTGCTGGAGACAAACGGCAGATCGGTGCTATCACTGATGTTCACTGGTTTTGGTCAATCTTTTGGCGGTCCACTGCAATGGGAACCAGTTGGCAAATGGATCTTGAAGTCAGGTCTTGTCGTGCTATTCGTCGACTGGCAGGCGCCCAGGGGTAACTGGGAGACTCAGGATTTAATGGAATTGATAAGTGCGGGAGCGCGAGTCATCCTGGTGAAGGATGATCCGTACCCGTTTGAAGGCGTGCCTTTTATCAGAGCGCCACTCACTGTCGATGCTGCAGGACAGTCGTAACGATTTGACTCTAGATATTTGGAAGCTGATTTGTCGCTGATCCAGACTAAGCACTGACCGCTTGTATTGCCGAACAACTACCCCATCAAAACCAACGGCTCGTCGCGTCCGCGTTTTTCCAAATAAGCATCCAGATCCGCTTTCGACGAGTCTGAGATCTGATGAATCTTCACGCCGAGAAACCATTTTCGCCTTTTGTCGTCGCCAAGGCGATGGTGGTTCAGTATGGAAACAACTGCTTCAATTGTGGCGTTGGGAAGATTGATACGCACAAAAAGTAATTGACCGACACGCGATAGTTCCTCCTCGGAAAACCTGCTTCCGATCAGCGATAGGCCCATTCCAAAGTTGCTAATCGTTTCACAGTGACCCTTCGACGGTTCAGAGTAGGTGAACTTCCCGTCCTTCGCTTGTTGCTCAATCAGGGAAATTGCCGAGGGAAGATGAGCACGATAGCGTGGTCCACGACGGCGATTCGACGATATTGCTTCACGTTGTGTGGGAGTACGACGGAGTTTGTTCTTTGGATCGAACCCGCGAAAAACAAGCCCACAGTTATTACACAGGACTTTGCTCATTCCGATCAACCGAATTACCGGATTGGCGTTATCGTAATCGCGTTGGACGCGTTTGCTTTCACAGCGTGGACATTGCATCGGGTATGTTAGGAAGGGTTATACGAACGTAACTGAAATGAATTCGCGCTGGCAAGCGTTATTTTTAGAGGTACGTTTTGGTGAGGGTATTGGGGTGTTTGAAAGTGTCCGATATGCTTCAGCTTGTCGTGACTGACCAAAAAAGAACCTTAATATTGATCGGTCAGCCAGACAGCATTGGCTTTGCTAAGTTCAGTCGCGACAAGCTAAGAGCGTCTTGCAAAATTACGACTCAGAGCAGTGAATGCACTTTAGAATATTTTCAGGTTGGGAAGGTGGACCCTGTCCCCGCTGGGATTGACTAAAGAAGCCGCTGAGATCAAGCGAGATGGCGGGGACAGGGTCCACCTTCCCAACCTGACAATTGGCTAATGTATCCTTTGTAATTTAGAAGCTGACTTTTGCAAGAGGCTCTCAAGCATATCGAACAAACTCACGCCACTCGCACGCTTTTAGATTCCGGGAGTCCAAAGAAACGAATGTCGGTGGCCTTCACTTCCAAACTAACGTGACGCTCGCCTTCTTTGTCTTCCCACTGCTTCGGTTTCAATCGACCAGCGACGTAGACCGCACTTCCCTTCTTCAAATTCCGGGCGCAGATTGCCGCTCGCTCGCCCCAGACAGTAACGCGAAACCACGTTGCCTCTGACTTCCGGCCGCGTGCAGTTTCATCGACGGCCAGATTGAAATTACACACCGTAGCTCCATCATCCAATCGACGCAGCTCAGGATCGCGTCCGACGTTTCCCACCATCGTGATTTTGTTGAACGACATGTTATCTCCTCCCGGTTGAAGATTAGTTTATGGATCGGCTGGCGGCTTTTGTAAGACTGGGAGACTGTTGACTCAAATTCTGCTTCTTCGCGCGTCTGCAATCCGCGCAAACACCGATAATCCGTAGCAGATGTTGAGTGACTTCGAAGCGGTGCTGGGCGGCCATCGCATCTTGTAATGCTTCGAGTTCGGCTGAGTAGAACTCGATGATCTTGCCGCACTCGGAACAGATCATATGGTCGTGATGCTGATGTTTGTAGTTGTGCTCGTAGTGAGTGCGGTTATCCCCAAAGCGAACTTCTCGGGCGAGACCTGCTTCGGTTAGGAGTTTCAACGTCCGATACACAGTGGTCTGCCCAACAGACGGATCTTCTTCCTTAACCAGTCGGTAGAGATCTTCGTTGGAGAGATGTGCTTCAGTGCGCAGGAAAACATCGAGGATGAGGTCTCGTTGCGCCGTACGTTTGAGGCCTTTTTTCTGAATATGTTTGAGAAATACTTCCTGCTCTTCGGTCATTATTGATGATATTAACACTGCGTCATGGATGCGTGAAGATCCAGGCGCTTAGAGCACAGTGTATCGCGCCTTCTAACAACTCACCGTAGCCAGCTTCGTGCGAGTCGCGATTGGAACAGGTCATCTGTCGATATGGTTTAGCGTCTCTTGCACAAGTGTTGTTCTGTGAAAGAAGGACCTGGATTTAGTGCAAGTTGGGAAGGGCGGTTTACCCCCGCTGGCCTAACTAAAGAGCTCCACCGGGGCACTTTTAGTCAAGGCTAGCGGGGGTAAACCGCCCTTCCCAACTTGCGCTTTCTGCAGGCGCCTCTTTAGCTTCTCGTAACGATCGAAGAAGCCTTTGACGAATTACACTACAAGCTAGGATCGAACAACTGCGGGGTCTGTCGGCCAGGTTCAAATAGCCGACATGGATAAGACTATTGCAGCTTACCTCGATCAAGCAGATGAATATACAGCGGCCAAAAAGTATCCTGAAGCAATTGCGACTTACCAAAAGGCAATTTCTCTTAGACCTAGTGTTGGCGCCACCAGCAGACTCGGCTCCGTATATTTCGAGCTCGAACAATATCCAATCGCACTGGCTGCCTTCCAGTCAGCGGTTCGTCTGAACCCAGCTGACGCCACAAGTTACTTGAATCTCGGTATGACCTACTCGCGGATGGGGCAGTATGAGAATGCCGCGAACGCCCTCAAAGAAGCGCTCCGTCTAAAACCTGGCTGGGCCCTTGCAAGCAATTCACTCGGCCTCGCCTATTACAAACTGGTTCAGTATTCAGAGGCATTGGCGGAGCTCAAGGAAGCCGTTCGTCTCGCGCCCAACGATGCAACGACCATCAACAATCTTGCACAGACATATCTCGACTTGGGTCGGAAAGAAGAAGCGCTCGTAGTGTATAAGGATCTGCAGAGAGTCGATCCTGAGGAGGCGAAGAAGCTTTCTGAGGATATCAATGCGTCCTTCGGCAAAACGGATGACGCACAAAGTAATCTTTTCCTGGCGATATCGTTTTCCGATCTTGGCGCCAAGGGTTATCGCTACGCGCTAAGAATGCTTCGCAGAATCGTCCTGTTAAAAGCGGATCCCGATATCTTGGGCCACGCCCATTACAGGATGGGAAAGATCTATACCGACCAAAAGAAACCCACAAGTGCAGCCGCCGAATTCGAAACGGCAGCTTTGTCTTTTCAGCCAGCGATCCGCCTGGAGCCGCGCGAGCCCGACAACTATTTTTCGCTCGGGAGGGTTTTCATTGCGCAGGGGAAA
>QHXL01000452.1 GCA_003222935.1 Acidobacteriota bacterium | reverse complement strand
CATATTCCCTCCTGAAAAGCACTGGAAAGATAACACCAGCTGTAGATTATGCGGAGTCTCAGTTATCGCTGGATCGGTATAGCGATAACCTGGGTGCGATGCGGCAATAACTGTATGAACTTGATAACAGTAGCGAGAAAGTGAAACTCACGCCATCTCAGGATGGCATTTTGTTGTTAGATCTGCGGTGAGTAATCGGTAACCAAACCTCGAGCCTGATCCAACACAGCATCGGTGAGAGCACATGCCTGTCTGGATTTGGCATCGATCTGCACGCCAGTAAGGATTGTTAAGGCCGCAACTTCACCACTCGCGTTGTTGGTCATTACATGAAAGAACCGAATTGACTTCTCCCCCACTTCGCTGACACCCGATCGAATCGTCACGGTGTCACCAACCAACAGTTCGCGCTGGTAACCTATCTCCTGTTTGACGGCAACCATACAGCGGCTCGTTTCTTTCAGCACTGTTGGGGTAAGGCCAACGAGCCCCAGAAGATTCCACGTTGCTTCGTCAAACTTTCCGACATACCACATGACATTCATGTGATTCATATGATCACACTGCCATGGATAAACTACGCCACGATATGTAATCGGAAGTTCAGTCATTAAAATGTCCGATAAACTTCAGTTTGTCGTTCGTTCGGCACCAGAGATTCCCATTTCGATCCCATCGACAAACTGGAGTTTATCGGACACTCTTCAGTTAGCGCTATCCGAGGTTTTACTGTCTTATACCAGCCAAACCGGCAACGGTAAGCTTCGTGTCAGCGGTCTCCCAGGCCAGGTCAAACTCCCGTTGCACCATCGCTGCTGAGGTTGCCTTTCCCTGGCGCCTCAAACTCTCCGCCAGCCCAAACAGCGCGCGACCGTTTCGCTGATGTTTCACGATTTCAGCGCGAAACACGTTCTCGGCCGCCACGTTGTCCCCGTTCATTAAGAGTGCAGCGCCGAGTAACTCTCGCACAGGAAGATCCCAGTCAGGTGGTTCATTGTAGTTCACCATGTCTTCCGCTTCGACTGCTTTCGCCAGGAGCTCATAGGCCGTTCTGTGATCACCCTTCGCAAAAGCAATCTTCCCCGTCAACGCCTTTTCCGCCACGGCCAGAACATCGATGGCGACATTGTTTCCGAGAGGAGTGTCGGCCGGAATAGTCTTGATCACAGCCTGCAACTCTTTGAGTTCACTTTCTGCATTCGCCGTTTGCTTCGTTCCCGCGTATGCCATGCCGCGTCCAAAGTGCCAGTATGCGGTTTTGATTTTCAAATTGGCCCCTGGCTTTGGTTCCTTCAACATCTCTTCCCACCGCTGGAAGCGCACCAGCGTGACTATCGTGTAGGGAACAAACATCTCCAACATTGGCATCGCTACCAGATGCGGAGTTACCCCGGCTTCAAGTTCGCGTGCTGTCTTGATCGCATCTGCATAACGACCCTTCATTGCGTTGGCGCCGGCAAGGAAGTGTACGTTGTGGTTGTAGTACATCATTGTGTAGATGCCTTGTTGACCGGTTTTCATGTACTCGCGGTCAGCCACAATCGCATCCGCGTTTGACTGCGCTGCCTCGTTGTAGTCGCCGGTGCGAATGTAAACGTGCGATGGCATGTGGACCAGGTGACCGGCCTTCGGCGCTAGCTTTCCGAGTCGAGCGGCGCTCGGCAACGCACGCTCAGCATTGTTCGATGCTTCCACTGCATGGATGT
Source organism: Acidobacteriota bacterium (assembly GCA_003222935.1). Taxonomy (GTDB): domain Bacteria; phylum Acidobacteriota; class Blastocatellia; order Pyrinomonadales; family Pyrinomonadaceae; genus PSRF01. Next base: position 5,083 of record QHXL01000452.1, on the reverse strand, counting down.
AATAGTGATTCGCGCCCGTGTGATTAGGATTCCGACGTAAAACGCCTTCGAGGACCGAAACAATCTCTTCGGTTCCTTCAGCAGGTTTGCCGTCCTTGGTCCATAGTTTCCACGGTCGCAAATTCATCATGCTTTCTGCATAGAGAGTAGCGGCGTCGAGGTCGTCCGGGTACTTCGCCATTAGAAGGCCCATAGCGGTTTTGTATTCAAGAGCCAGTTTCGCCTGATCAGCCTGTAGGTCACTTGAGTATCGCTTTAATAATGCGTCTATGTAATCTCTCTCTGGTTCGGAAGCTTTCGGCAAAAGCCCCCTTGCCTTCTGAAGGTTTGCGTAGGCTTCCAACAAAGCGGGACCTTCCGCTTGCATGTTGTAGTTCGAACCCAGCACCAGAGCGACTCCCCAATAAGCCATTGCGAGATCGGGATCCAGGACCGTTGCCTGCTTGAATGAACGTGCGGCTTCCTCATGGTTGAACCCGTAAAGATAGGCCAGTCCTTGATTAAAAAACTTCTGCGCCTCCGGGTTGGATGTACTGACGGGATGATTTGTCTCACCCAATCCAGCGGTCAGCGATGCCGGCGTTTCGGTCTTTGGGTGATTATGTTGCGCAAGGATCGTCGACGGGACGAGGAGTAAATACAGCAGGAATCGAAGTTTCATACAACTCTCCTTAAAACCGCAGTCTCAACCATTCCATTGTTTTTGCAAGGGACTCTAAAGCATATCGGACATTTGGCTATTCTCCGCCGAAGCGAACTGTATAGAACGTTGTAAAGAATAGGATTGCCCGAAACAGTTGGATTGCAATCATCACCACAACGATTAAACCGAGGCTCCTAACAGCTGACATCAACCATGACGATTCATATGCGCGACGCACCCCGAGAATCAGATAGACAAAGGAGCACGACAAGACGATCGCCGTCATACCCACGTCGTTAAAATACTCACTTGAGGCACGGAAAATGTTGATGCTCAATCGGACGAGAAGATAAACGCCCGCGACCATCAGCAGATAGAAGGAGTAGAAATGCGTCGAGAACACAAGATGCTTTACGAAATACTCTTTCTTGCGCAGATAGATTAGTTTCAACGCCAGGGCAAGCATTGGAATCATTAGAAACACGAGTGTCTTGGCTTGTGTCTCAATTGCCCCATTAAAACGCAACTCGTATTGCTTGTAGGTAAGTCCTGAATTTGTGAGTGCAGCGACAACCATCTGACGGGCCAACGCGCTATGTGGCAGGCGGTTAAGATGAACCCAAAGCGGTGTGCGTAGTGCGTTGAATCCGGTGAAGGCCTGGACCACAAAGAAGATGACGTTACAAAAGATAAAGAGCTGAAGGGGTTTCAGGTAGAGCTTCCGTCTGCCCTTGAAATATTCGACAGAGAGCAGGCCAGGCTTCTTAACTAGAAGTGAAAAACTGCGGAAAATATTTGATTCAAGACTCGTGAAGACGTTAATCGTTTCAAACAAAAACCCGCGAAACGAATAGTCCGGCCGGATGAGAATTTGTTCGCCGCAAGCTGAACAAAATTTATCTGGAGCCGGGTGTTTACAGGTCGGACACAGACGGATCGGCTCGACTTCGACAACTTCTGGCGGTTCGTCGAGTAGTAGCTGGCTCAATCGTCAATCTCCTGCAATGAACGCAGTCATGGTCCACTTTCCATTCTTTTTCTCAAAGATCGCTCGATCAGCGAGCTCAACCAGAACCCATTCGCGTTTCTCACCAGGATTGCGCCTGTTCTCGCCTCCTCCAAGCTTGACGATGTCAAACGACAAGTTCCGAATAACTGTGCCACGAGTATTCGGCTCTCGTCTTACGCGAACCCCATCCTCGATAATGGCGCTATGTTCAAAGGCGTCGAGTGCTTCCGGAAAAGAATTAAAAAGATAAGGCGCAGCAAAACTCTGGTCCTTATCGAACTTTCCACCCAGGACCAGCGCCGCTAAGAGTTCGGTCCAAACGGGACTTGTTGGCCGCTCTGGATGCCATATACGCTTGAACTGTAGCAGCCCGTCGTCACCGCCGAAATTATTTGCAATCTTTGGATCAACGATGCTGAGTAGAAATGAAGCATCCTTCTTTTGAATTGCTTTCAGCAGCCGGGCACGAAACGTAAAGAACGTAGGATCTTTAGCGGCTTCATCAACCGGGTATAACTTTCCGACCTGCGCGTTCACAATTGGCGTTGAGATTAATACCATCATCAAGCCGAGCAAAGGCAATTTGTATTTGGAGAGAGATCGCATAAGAATTCTCCGCACGGTCCACTTAGCCTCTTCTAAACGCCATCCAAGCACCAAGACTAGTTAACACAAGAACGAGACCAATCCCCACGAGCCCAACGACTCGATCGACACTCTTCACTCCCGTCCACTGCAGATAATGAATGCGATACAGAAGGTCGATTCGATCAGTATCGCTTCCCTTCTGCTGCAAGCTCATCCTGTTCCAATCGAGCGTTACTTCGACTCCAGTATTCGTCGTCGCAACATTCCCGTTTACGCTGGCGATCTCACCGTAGCGCGCTGAATCGGATGAGAACGCATCCTTCAATAGAGTTCGAACTTCATTTTCGGTCGGCTGCGTTCGCTGCTGGTGGTTGGCGGGATCGACTTGTATCCAGGCAGAGTTCGTACGCAGTAAAAGGTGATCACCCAGGATTGTTCTAACGTAACGAAACTCCTGCCAACTTGGCTCGGCTGTGATCTGCAACTGCCTCTCAATCGGATACGTCTTCGGCGAGAGCATTTCATAAGCGCCGGCGTACCCTGGTTTGACGAAGAAGATTAGACCAGTCAGGGCCCAGCCGAAAAATGGAAGTAACAGAACAATACCGATGATTCGATGAAGACGTCGGGCAATCATGTTTTCGTACGATACTATCAGGCAGAAATACGACCGTGAGTTTTTAGGCGATTGGAATCCTCAAAAATAGACTCAGCCCGCAATTTCGATCAATCGACTGACAATCTCTCGCGCAGCGTTAGGCCTAGCCATTCGTTTTGACGCACTTTGCATTTTTGCGAACCGCGCTTCATCGCCCAATAGCCGGTCTAACTTGTAAGCAATCGTAGGCATATTGTTACAACGGATTGCCACTCCTGCCTCGAGCAGATGATCCGAGTTTCTCTCTTCCTGGCCCGGAATCGGATTCACGATTGCGAACACGAGTCCTTTCGTTAACCCTTCCGACGTCGTCAGTCCTCCAGGTTTACCCAGAACAATATCCGCCGCAGTCATGTACTCATCCATCTCCTGTGTATAACCCACCGGCTTTACTAAAACGTTTGCCTGTTTGTTAGCGCGCGCCGCAACACGCGCAAGGCGAGTTTTTAGCTCGGCGTTACGTCCACATATAGCGACGACCTGGGCCCGATGTTGCAGTGGCATTAACGCGGAGATAAGTGATTCAACAGAACCGACCCCAAAGCCTCCAGCCGACAGGAGAATGGTAGCGCGATCATTCTCAAGCCCGTGTTTCAGGCGCATCTCCGCTTTGTCCTTCTTTTTAGCGAAGACGGGATCGATGGGAATTCCGCTAACCGTGATCTTTTCAGACGGAATGTTCAAAGCCTCCAGGTAGGCACGTGCCTCATCAATCGCTACAAAGTAATGCTCGTAGTGATGCACTAACCACATTGCATGTACATCGAAATCAGTGACGATGATTGCCTGACGACTCTTCAGCCGTTCTTTGGCCCGCAACCACGCGACGATCTCAGCCGGAAGGAAGTGAGTACAGACGATCAGGTCCGGTTCATACTCGCGAAGTAGTTTGACTAACGGTCGCGTGTTGAGTTTGTCGAGGGCGAGTCGTCGACGCTGATGTTTCCATGGTGTGTCGAGTTTGTCGTACATCCAACCCGGCACTTCGGGCATTTTGTTAACCAGATCGATATAAGCTTTCGAGTAGAGGTGCCGAAAGACTTTGTTTGTGTAGTTGAGTACGTCGAGGTTTCGGACTTCACTCAAGTTACCTGATTCATTAAACGCCGTTTCGAGAGCTTGAGCCGCGCGCAGGTGTCCGGCGCCGGCAGAGGCGGAAAGGAGAAGGACTCGCTTGAGCATTCAGTTTCTCCCACCTACGGTTTTACGGGAGCAGCAGCAGGTGCCCCGGCTACCGGGTGTGTGCGATTGTACTCGGCTATGAAATCCTTCGTTACATCGATAGTTGCGTGAACGTAGATTACCGGGACTCGATTCGAGTCGATAATCATCAGTATTCCGCGCGACTGCGCAAATGCATTTAGGGCATTTGTAATGTCGGCCTGCAAGGGATCAAGTGCGGCGGTGAGTTCTCGCTGAAACTGAGTCTGTCCGTCTTCGGTCTTCCGTTTGATTTGGAGTTCGAGACTCTTCGCCTGGTCTGCCGCTCGAGCTGCACCCTGCGGATCAGTAGCTTGCTTCTTTTGAACGTCCGCTTGCAGGGCATTCAGCTGATTCTGCATGTTGCTTATTTCTTTTCGGAGCGGCTCAACCTTCTGATCTACCCCGTTCATTGCGGCTATAACCCGGGCGATGCCTGTCTTGTCATCGCTAAATGCGCCGGAGTCGATGACGGCGAAAAGATTAGCTGCCGCCGGGGCCGTAGTTGCCGGAACAGATCCCGGATTAACAGCTGATCTGACTTGAGCATGAATAGACACCATGAACACGTAAAAAAGAACAATCGTTAGGACCACGCGAAATACTTTCATTATTCGAAGCTCCTCGGGAGTGGTGGTTCGTGAAAACGGGGATGGCGAATTAGACAGAAATAGTGAGACTTGAGTCAACTAAATTGTACGGTCGAGATAAGCCTGGTGATTGAAGATTGGAGATTGCAGATTTCAGATTGAAGATTACGGATCAACAACGGCACGTACCCGAGTCTCCAGATCTCAGGAAGCAAAAAGGGTTGGATGACGTTCAGAACAAGCTCGGCGTAGTTCCCACTTCAACATCAACTCGTTCAATGAGTTCCCTGCCCTCAGCGTCGGCAAAGTTGACCTGACTGCTGACTGGATGGCTCTTCATTTCCTCGCTTGAGTAAGGCTCGAGGAGTTTCTTTAATTCGGTTGGACTAACTTTC